>JAYVUR010000297.1:0-2190 GCA_043787715.1 Candidatus Melainabacteria bacterium | reverse complement strand
CAAATAGCAGAAGAGATGGATACTACTCGCAAGCACGTTAATAATGCGCTCTACAGGGTGAGGGAGAAGTTGGATATTGATGGAATCGCTTCTAAGGATTATGCGATGGATTTAATTCGCGATAAGGTGCTGGCGAAAATTAAATTTAATGATAACTATGTGGTATCAGATATTATGGCTATTAATACGGCGGTACATGAGTTTTTGGAGCCGATACTTAATAAAGTAAAAAAGGGTAATTTGAATCGTATGTGCTTAGATTTGATGCGAGTTTAAGCCATTGATAAATCTGGCAATAAAGCTGGTGCAGCGGCTCTATTAGTGGTAGGAGCGCTTATTCTGTTTTTAAGAGCTGCTGGCATCAGATTGCCAAGCCCTTGTTGAATTGCTTGCATAGGATCTGGCGCTTCAACATCCTTCACCCTAAATGGTTTTTTGAGTAGAGTTAAAGGCAGAGCGATGATAGAACCGAAGCCCGGTATTAATCCTTTGATTATGGATTCTACTGCGCTGATAGCTTTGAAGACTCTTTGTTTACCTTGTTCCGCTGAGCTTAATTCTCCCACTGGTACATTAGTTCTAAACAGTTTGCCAATAGTAGGGCTATACATCAGTGTTTTGAGGAATCTTCTTGCCATATCAAGAGCCGTAATAGTCTTAACGTGACGTTCTTGACTTTGTGCGTCTCTGCCAAGTCTGTCAAGCAAGGTTAGGTAGCTGCTTTCATGGTGGAATACATTCGGACCAAGATCTTTGTCGTGTATGATACGGTCAAGAGACCTACCGAAGAATCTAGCGAAAGGTATAAAGTTACTTTCTAGTAAGTATTTTTGGAAGCCGATTAGTTTATCCATCGCGTTAAAGCTATAGTCGCCTTTAGCATGAGCACGTTTCTGTAATTGACCGCAGATCACAGCGGTGATTTGTGGCAATCTACTACTTAGTGCATAAACCATAAAACTAGGTAGTCCGAGGAATGCAGAAGCTAATCCTAGTACTTTATCTATGCTTCGTATTAAACCATTGCCATGAGTATGAATATCAGGGTCTATGATTCTTGGTAGAGCCGAAGGTAGTAGCATGAGCATAGATTGCAATGGCCTGATGATATGATCCAATTCTTCAATAAAGGTTACTTTGTTGATAAAACCTTTCATTTTGTTTTGAGGATCTTTTTGCACTCGTTCGATCATTTCGAGCTTTTCTTTGCTTAGGGTATCAAGCTTAACGCCCGGTAATACTTTGGCTGACAGGGTTATGCGTTCAGTTACTTGGTCATATGGTAATAGTTTGCGCAGTAGATCTTTGAACACGGGTAAATTGCATAATGTTTCAGTTCCACTAACTAACCAATGTTTGCAATTATTGATGTATTTTTTAACTTCTGTGGTTATTTGTTCTGTGGTAGCATCTAAGTCGATTTTGGCCAGTGCTTGGATATTATATTTGCCGCCAATTTTTTGTAATATTTCACGTATCTTTGTAGTAAAGCTGGTGAGATATTTCTCAATCATTGGTTCATTCTCGCCGAATATCAATCTAAACCTTGAGAATGAACCGAATAGAGAAGGCACTGCTAGTAGTGCACCAATAAGTCCTTGGAATATATGCGAGCCTCTTATGCCATAGTTGTTATTCGCTTCTTCTTGACTGATGCCTGTTGTTCTTGCGAGTTTGAATGAAAGTAAGGTTCTGTAGAATGCGTTAAGATTCGCTGCAACAGGTCCAAATATGTCACCAAGTCTAGCGATAAAATTCGCTGCTCTGTAATCATCATTCTCCGGGGAGTGAGTTTTACCTATCCTGAATAACGCTGCTGAAGCATGTCCTGGCACGGAAAGCAGCGAGCCAATTAATGATGTGAACTTGGCAAGTGGAGGGAATAGAGCTTCCCAAATAGTTGCAGTTTTACCTTCTTTGCTTTCTGGTATTTTGTAGAAGAAACTGGAGAGCATATTCTCCACCGAGAAAATCATTGAACCAAGACTGCCAGCAAGTTTACTGTCGAGTAGGTGATTTATTATGCCAAGTTTACTGCCCAGGGATTTTTTTAGTTTAGGATGATTAGTTTCAATTGCTGCACCGAGATTACTAAGGTTAGGTTTATAGTCGCTAGCCGCTTCTTTGCGTGTAAGATCTGAGACTAGAACCCGAGCTTGAGTTAGTGGTTTCATTACGGTGCCTACTACT
>JAYVUR010000296.1:0-2697 GCA_043787715.1 Candidatus Melainabacteria bacterium | reverse complement strand
GGCGCACTTGCAATAAATGGAACTATAGCAATAGAAGAAGGCTTGGCGCCAAGCGCAACCAATGGCTACGGCAAGCTCTATGTCAGCTCTTCCGATAATCAGTTATATTTCGTTGATAACGGTGGCACTTCAATAGATTTAGGCAGCGGAGATTTCGCTGACGGCGGTGAAAACGGTGGGGCTGATAGAAGTCTTGGCAACACGGATGATTATGATTTAAGCTTCTTAACTAATGGCGTTGCCGCAATAACTATTGATGATAATGGCAATACTGGATTTGGTGACACTAGTCCTGATGCCTTCGTTGAAATTAATGGTGCATTATTAGTTGCTGGCGACACCAGTCTATCTTCAGAATTAACTATTAATGGCGCTTCAGCAGCAGCAGGAGCCTTATCGTTAGCTGGCGTACTTGCTATCACAGAAGGTACTGCACCGACCCAGACAGCTAGTTACGGTAAACTCTATGTTAAATCAGCCGACTCCAAACTCTACTTCATGGACGACAGTGGTGCGGAAACCGATCTTACACTAGCTGGCAGTGGCGGCGACTTCAGTGATGGCGGTGAAGCTGGCGGAACCGATAGAAGCCTTGGTAATACTGATGATTACGACTTAAGTTTACTAACCAATGGCAACCCAGCAATAACAATAGATGACAATGGTAATGTCGGTATTGGCACCACAACGCCAACAGTAAAACTAGATGTTAATGGAGCAGGTTTATACGCCGGCATGCTCACGGTTAACGCTGATGTACTTGTAGGCAACAATAGCGCTCAAGGTATTTTGGATATGAGGGACGGTGATGCTAATTATATTTTCAATGGTGCTACAGCCAGCTCTGCTTACACCACATCATTCATCATGGATGACACTAGCTTAGCTATTGGTCACAACCATACGAATAGAAGATTAGATTTGCGTACAAACTCAGCTACTAGATTAGCAATCGCCGCTAATGGAGATGTTGGGATAGGCACAACCAATCCAAGCGCCCTGTTAAATGTAGCTGGTGCTACCAATATCGACGGGGCCTTGAATCTTGGTGACAATATCGCAGTTACAGGAATAGCAACATTATCAAACGATCTAATTATTGATACTAGCGATTTATTCGTAGATGCTAGCGCCAATACAGTAGGTATAGGTGATGCAACCCCTAGTAACAGGTTAACTGTAACCGGTGCCGCTTCTATCAGCTCAGTCTTACAAGTAGGTCAAGAAACTGTAGCCGCTTATTCTCGTTTAGGCTCAGCTACAACTGGACACGGCCTCAATGCTGCCGATGATCTTTTAATTACAGGAGATCTGGAAGTAGATGGCACCACCTATATAGATGGCAGCTTCACTACTTCAGGATCAGGTACATTCTCAGCCTTAGCTATAGGTGGTGGTTTCGGCTCTACTGGAACAACTTTATCCTCAGATGGCGATGTTGAAACCGATGGTGATATGACTGTCAACGGTACCGTAACTTTTGATAGCACTCTTTCCGTGGGAGCAGCAGCAGATATAGGTGGCGGCTATGGCTCTAGCGGTGTAACCATATCTTCAGCAGGTGCGATATCAGCTGATGGTGCAACAACCTTAAGTAGCACTCTTGCAGTCGCCGGTCAGACCACACTCGCTGGTGGTTATGGTTCTTCTGGTGTGACCGTCTCAGCTGCTGGTGCAATTACAGCTAATTCAAGTATCGCCAGCGATAGCTCTGTAGCAGCTACTGGAGTCTTGCAAGCAGGTTCAACTACAACAGCAGCCTACTCTAGATTAGGCACTGACACCACGAGTCACAGCTTAAACGGTCCAGAGGATTTACTCGTCAGCGGTGATTTAGAAGTCAACGGCACACTTTATACAGATGGAGCTTTCTCTACCTCATCATCTGGTGCAGTAGATTCACTTACCGTGGGTGGCGGTTACGGCTCTTCTGGTGTGAGTATAAGTTCTGCTGGTGCGATTCAAGCTAACAGCAACTTAACTGTTGATGGCAGTTCTACTTTAACTGGTAATACTAGCCTAGGTGGCACTCTTGGCGTAACCGGTGCTACTAGCTTATCCAGCACATTAGCTGCAGGCAATACTACTATTACTGGCACTCTTGCTGTTAGCAGTTCTGCAACGGCTGATTCAATTGCTATTGGTGGTGGCTATGCTGGTGGCAGCGGTGTCACTATCAGCACCACTGGTGCTATTCAAGCTAATAGCAACTTAACCATCGATGGAACCTCTACTCTCAATGGCAACACTTCTATCGCCGGAACGGCAACGATCGGTGGTCAAACTACCATCGGTGGCGGCTTCAATTCTAACGGTACTACCATTGCAGCCACCGGCAACACTCAAATCAACGGCACCCTAGCTGTTGCCGACGCAGCAACTCTAAGTGGTGGTCTAACCCTAACTGGCGATCTCAGCGTCAACGGCAACATCAGCGGCGTAAACACTCTTAGCGTAACTCAAATCAATTCAGAGAATGGTTCTAGTATAAATGTGAATTTAAGCTCCAACAATGGAGATGATTTTACAGTTGACACCAACAAGCTTGTAGTCGAGGGTGATACTGGTTTTGTTGGGATCGGCGAATCTGAACCAGCCTACATGTTAGACGTAGTTGGTTCTGGTTATTTCAATGGTGACTTAATTGTCAATGGTGATATTCTTATTGGCAACAATAGTCCAAACGGTGCTTTAGAT
>JAYVUR010000295.1:0-7287 GCA_043787715.1 Candidatus Melainabacteria bacterium | reverse complement strand
ACCTATTGGGCTCTGCTGGAAGCTGCCGCTTGCGTTGGTTGGGTCGTAATTCATAATAACTAATTATAGCAGAAATGAGCCCGGCGGCTCATTTCTGCGCTGTCAACCACGAGTGCAAAGTCTCAACTCTCTATTACTGGATTGCTTCGTCGCCTACGGCTCCTCGCAATGACGAATTAACTACCTCCGCAGTAGGGATTTAGCTTGGTATCTATGACTATGTACGTAACTCAAGATCTGGTTACGCGTATCAATCGCCACACCCACCATAATAAGTAAGCTAGTAGAACCAAGTCCACCAAGAGTGTTCACTTGGCAGAATATTTCAGCATGAATTGGCAGCACCGCAATAAGTCCAATAGCACCAGCACCAATCAACACCAATCGTGACAATACTTTCTCGAGGTAATCAGAAGTAGCTTTACCAGGCTTAATACCTTCGATAGAACTGCCGCTCTTCTTGAGGTTCTCTGCGATATCACGAGGATTAAGAACTATAGTAGCGTAGAAGAATGAGAATGCCAGTATTAGCAAGAAATAAACCACTGAATGCTCAACACGCGAATAGACGAAAACAAACTCCATGCGTGTAGCAAGCCAAGCACCAAAATCTGCTATTGGTGTACCAGCAAGTGAAGCAGCACCCGGAAGGGCTGAAACCCAATTGCTAAGCAACATAGAAACAGAAGTGTTTTTCACACCAGCAAAAGTCAGCACTTGCATTGGCATATATATTAGCGCTGAAGCGAAGATGATAGGAAGTACGCCAGCTGGATTAATCTTAAGCGGCAAGAAATGATCGCGGCTAGCAACAGCAGCTCTGCGCGCACCTACTATAAGTAACTTGCGCGAAGCTTCTTGCAAGCAAATCACCAACACTATCAATAGTGCAAAAATAGCCATCAGTAGTCCCACACCCCAATCTGGACTTGTGCCAACCCGCACTGCAGTAGCGGTATTGCCGATCATCACAGGCAGTTTAGAAGCGATGCCACAAAATATAAGTAAGCTCGCACCATTGCTAATACCCTTCTCAGTAATAACTTCACCAAGCCACATCACGAACAGCGCTGAGACTGAAAGCACCACTATAGATCTTAGATAGAAGAAGAAGTCAGCATTAGGCGCAATCTGAGCGACATCAAGGAAACGACAAAGAGCAAAGCTCTGAATTCCAGCAAGTCCAATAGTGCCTAGGCGTGTAATTTGTTGGAAGCGTTTGCGCCCATCTTCACCCTGTCCGCGCTGAAGCTCTTTGAGCCCAGGAATAACTTCAGTAAGCAATTGCAGCACAATACTAGTGGTGATATAAGGACCAACACCAAGAGCGAATATAGATAGTGCACTAAGAGCACCACCCGCGAACATATCAACAAGACCCATCAGCCCAGAACTTAGACTAGGATTAGACTTGAGTGCTGCTTGATCAATACCATAGAGAGGTATATGCACACCCAATCTATAGATCGCGAGCATAAGTATAGTAAAACCAAGTTTCTCTTTTAGACCTGAGGAGCTTAGTATGTCGCTAACGCTTAGGTCTTGATTATCTTTCTGTTTATTCATTTATGGTATTAATCCTAGTGAATTACTCTTCGCTAGTTGTAGTGATAGAACCACCAGCAGCTTTAATTGCTACAGCAGCAGCTTCACTATACTTACTAGCAAGTACATTCACTTTAGACTTGAGCACACCAGAAGCTAGCACCTTAAGACCATGTTTCTCAACCGACTTAAGTACGCCATTCTCAATTAGAGTAATCACGTCTATTTCATTAATACCAGAGTCTGCAAGCTTTTGCAAATCAGCAAGATTAATTACTGAATAAACCTTGCGATTAGGACGTTCATTAGTCTGACGCTTAGGTAATCTTCTATAAAGAGGGGTTTGACCACCTTCCTTATGAGGGGTAGCAGAATAACCAGATCTACATTTCTGTCCGCGGTGACCGCGACCAGATGTCTTACCATGTCCGCTCGGTATACCTCTACCTCTGCGAATCTTTCTGCGTGTTGAGCCTTTTTTCGGCCCTATTCCTGTAAGCGAGTTAGCCATAATTATTTATTCTCCGAAATTTCTACCATGTGAGCAACTTTGCGCAGCATACCCTGAATAATAGGGCTGTTGTCATGCTCAACTTCAGCCTTAGATCTGCGTAATCCAAGAGCAGCAAGTATTTTGATCTGGTGATTATCAGCTTTAGCCATACCGCTAATCATTTTAATTTTAAGTTCTTTCTTTTTAGTTTTGGTCGCCATAATAGTTTATTCCTTAGCCGTGCAGCATCGCTTTAACTGATAGCCCTCTATCACTAGCAACTTCCTGGAAAGTTCTTAGACTTCTAAGTGCTGTTACCGTCGCTCTAGCTACGTTAAGAGGAGACTTAGAACCCTGTGACTTAGCCAAAATATCACCGACACCAGCAAGTTCTAATACTATTCTTGCCGTACCACCAGCGATAATACCAGTACCTTCTGCCGCTGGCTTAAGCAAAATCTTCGAACCACCAGCAGCACCATAAACGGTATGCGAGATAGTTGTCTTAACTGTTGTTATTTCAACCACTTCTTTTTTAGCATCAGAAATTGCTTTTTGGATAGCTATCATTACTTCAGCAGCTTTACCCACGCCGACACCAACTTTACCTTTGCCATTACCAATAACGACAGAAGCCCTGAAGGACATTTTTTTACCGCCCTTAACAACTTTAGTAACGCGTCTGACTTGAACTACCTTCTCTGTATATTCGCTAGGCTCATCACCGCCGCGAGATCTATCGTCACGTCTACCTCTACCCTTAGCGCCATGACCGCCGCCACGTCCGCCACCTTGAGCGCCACCACGTTGTCCACCCGGACCACGTTGACCACCGCCGCCACGTCTATCACCACCACCACCGTGACTACTAGCACCACGAGCATTAGGTTTAGGAGCACGAGCTACACCATCAGCCGCAGCTTCAGATTGGAATTTCTCCACCACCGCTGCCGTTTCTTCTGACACCGGCGAAACTTCTTCAACCACTTCTTCTGCAGTTATTTCAGGTTCATTGTTTTGTAGATTTTCTTCTGACATTAGTTCTCCTTAGAAATTCAATCCTGCTTTACGCGCAGCATCAGCAAGCGCTTTAACACGTCCATGATAACGGTTACCACCACGATCGAAGACCACTAGTGAAACACCCTCAGCAAGCGCTTTCTCGGCAATAGCCTTACCAATAACTTCAGCACCAGAAATATCTGAGCCCTTAATCTTACCTCTGTAATCCTTAGAATATGAGCTGATTCCGCATAGCGTGACACCCTTGGTATCATCTATTACTTGCGCAGAAATATGCTTATTAGAACGTTGCACCGCAAGTCTCAATCGAGACTCTGTAGCCAATACTTTTTTGCGTGCACGGAAGTGACGTTTTTCTCTCTGCTCTCTTCTATTCAATGTTGCCATGATTATGCCTTAGCTCCTGATTTACCAGCCTTACGTCTGATCTTCTGACCTTTAACTCTGATGCCTTTACCCTTGTATGGCTCTGGCGGTCTGATCGCAATAATATTTGCGGCTATCTGACCTACTAATTCTTTATCGAAGCCAGTAATAATCAAATTAGTCTGATCTTGCACTTCAAATTTGATACCTGCAGGCGGCTGCACTATTACCGGATGTGATTTACCGATTTGGAAATCAAGATTAGCACCAGCAAGTTTAGCTCTGTAACCAACACCATGAATCTCAAGCTCTTTTTTGAAGCCTTGAGTAACACCAATAATCATATTCGCTAACAGAGAACGACTAAGCCCATGAAGTGATCTTGAGAGCTTGCTTTCATTCTTGCGCAATAGATTAATAGTGTTCGCTTCTTTAGTTACTGTGACTTCAGAACGGAATTGACGAGTTAATTCGCCAAGCACACCTTTAACTTTAACTATCTGACCAGCAATATTCTCAGTAATAGTAATTTCTACTTTTTCCGGGACTGTTATTTCTTTTTTACCAATTCTTGACATGATTCACACCTAAACTACTACCAAACTTGGCAAAGTAGCTCCCCTCCTACGCTCTCCTTGCGAGCTGCTCTATCTGTTCTCAAACCTTTATTAGTAGTAAGCACGCTAATACCAAGACCATTAAATACTCTTGGTGCGTATTTAGCTTTAGAATATTTGCGCAAACCCGGGTTAGATACACGTCTCAGACCACGAATAACTGGTTTACCAGTATCGTTATATTTAAGAGTAATCTCAAGACCTTTGCGCGCCAGCTCCTCTTCGTTAACCACAGTAACACTTGTGATGTAGCCTTCTTTAAGAAGTAATTGCGCCAATTGCGCTTTAAGCTTGCTGTAAGGGATAGTTACAGTCTTCTTACTGACTGCAATCGCATTACGCATTCTAGTTAGAAAGTCGCCGATTGGGTCGTTTGATACTCTGTTGTTTTTAGTTTTCATATATTACCAACTTGCCTTAGTTAAACCTGGGATAAGTCCTTCGTGAGCCATTTTACGAAGTGCGTTACGACATACGCCTATATCTCTGTGGAAACCTCTCGGTCTGCCAGTTAGCCAGCAGCGATTGCGGTGACGCACCTTAGAAGAGTTACCAGGAAGAGCTTCAAGCTTCTTCTGAATTAACATGCGCTCTTCGAAGTCCAACTCCGGATTATTAAGCAGCTTCTTACACTCAGCGCGCTTCTTAGCGTATTTAGCTATGGTGTTGCGCTTGCGTTGAGTTTTTTCAATTGATGATTTCTTCGCCATAAAATAATTTCCTTATATTACTGCAAGTGGTCCTCTGCGTGATCCACCTGCTCTCTTGAACGGCATGCCGATAGCATCTAATAACGCTTTAGCTTGCTCGTCATCAGTAGCCGTAGTGCATATAGTGATATCCATACCTCTTACTGCATCCACTTGATCGTATTTAATCTCCGGGAATAATAATTGCTCTTTAAGACCAAGAGTGTAGTTACCACGACCATCAAAACTCTTAGCTGGAACACCTTGAAAGTCTCTAATCCTTGGTAATGCAACGTGAATAAGCTTAGATAGGAAGTTATACATACGCTCACCACGAAGAGTAACCTTAAGACCAATAGCCTGCTGCTCACGAATCTTGAAAGTAGAGATAGCTTTCTTAGCTCTAGTAATAACCGGCTTCTGCCCAGAAATCTTCTCAAGGTCCTTAATAGCAGCTTCAAGGGTTTTGGCATTAGAAGCAGACTCACCAAGACCAAAGTTGATTACAACCTTCTCTAGGCGCGGCACAGCTAAATCATTAGCCAACTCAAGCTTAACTTTAAGTGCTGGTTTTAGTTCTTCTAAATACTTTTGTTTAAGTGATTTCATGATTAATCAATTTGCTCCCCACTAACTTTAGCGATACGAACGCGCTTACCATCGGCAAGAGTCTTAATACCTACTCGGCTAGCCTTCTTCTTACTAGCATCCCAGATCATAACTTTAGAAGCATAAATCGGACACTCAACAGAACTTATTTCACCTTCTCTGCCAGGACCTTGAGCTTTAGTATGCTTCTTGCGCACATTAACACCTTCGACGATGATTTTGCCTGAAGCTCTAAATACTTGCAGCACTTTACCGATCTTCTTCTTATCACTGCCGCTAATAACAACAACAGTATCACCACGATTCACATGCTGCTTAACTTGAAGATTCGATGAACCCTTCTTAATAAGCGCTATTGAAGCTAGCTTGATACCACCTTTCTTAACACGAGACTTAACTGGCGCTTTAGTATATCTAACCGTACCTCTTGACTTAGGAGTATGCTTGCTAGTCTTGCGAGTTTTACGAGTTACTTTTAATTGAATGAATGCCATATTACACAACCTCCTGAGCTAGAGATACTATCTTCATGTAGCCAGAATCGCGCAGCTCACGAGCTATAGGACCGAATACACGAGAACCTCTAGGGTTACCATCTTTATCGATAATTACACAAGCATTATCATCGAAATTAATCCAACTGCCATCAGGTCTCTTGCGACGCTTCTTCATACGCACAACAACCGCAGTAACTTTATCAGACTTCTTAACAGGCATATTAGGATTAGCAACCTTAACAGCACCGATAAAAGTATCTCCTAGCTCTGCAGCATCAGAATTGGCTTTGAGCACACGAATAATTCTGACGCGCTTAGCGCCAGTATTGTCTGCTACATCTAATTCACTTTCTTGACCTAACATTTTATACTGCCTTCTCCACTATTTCTTTAAGGACCCAAGTCTTAGTTTTACTAATGGGTCTAGATTCTTCGATTACAACCACATCACCTTGATTAGCTGAATTAGCCTCATCATGAGCTGCAAAGCTCTTGGTGAAATTAATAATCTTGTGATAGCGTGGGTGCTTCTTACGGCGCGCAACTTGCACGATGATAGTTTTGTCGCCCTTATTACTTTTTACCGTACCTTTAAGTTCGCGTTTAGGCATTTTCTTCTCCCTCTAATACAGCTATAATCTCCTACTCGGTGATAAGAGTCTTAACTCTAGCGATACTTGTACGCAATGCGCCAAGCAGGCTTGTGTTGTCTAGCTGTCTTGATTTAAGTTGCATTTTGGCTTTGAAGTGCTGTTCAGTAAGCGTTGTCAATTCTTCATTAAGCTCAGTAATTGATTTATCTCTTAGATCTTTAGTCTTAAGTAACATTTATAGACCCTCCCTTTTGATGATGCGGCATCTAACTGGAAACTTAGCGGATGCAAGTTCAAGCGCACGCTTAGCAATACCAATCTCCACACCTTCAATCTCGAACAAAACTCTGCCCGGTTTAACCACAGCAACCCAAAACTCAGGACTACCTTTACCAGATCCCATGCGGGTCTCTGCTGGCTTCTTAGTAACTGGTTTATCGGGGAATACTCGTATCCAAATACGACCACCACGCTTAATGTGACGGCTCATCGCACGACGCGCAGCTTCAATCTGACGTGATGTAATCCAACCCGGATCAGTAACTTGCAAAGCGATATCGCCGAACTGACAATGAGCACCACGAGTCTCATGACCCTTCATGCGGCCTCTCATTTGCTTTCTATGTTTTGTACGTTTTGGTTGTAGCATTTTTGTTTAGACCTTATATTAGACTGCTGCTGCCATCTCCTCTGTAGTAGAACCTGCTGCTGCCTTGAGGTTAGGCTTAGACTTCTCACCTGGCTTCAATAGACCTTTGTTGATCCATACTTTGCAGCCGATAATACCGTAAGTAGTCATAGCTTCAGCAAAACCATAATCAATATCAGCTCTCCATGTGTGACATGGAACGCTAC
>JAYVUR010000294.1:0-26070 GCA_043787715.1 Candidatus Melainabacteria bacterium | reverse complement strand
GCTAAAGAGCCTGCCACGTGGAGGGTTGAAATAGGTGTAGACGTACCTATACCAATAAGACCTGCACTATCAATTCTCATCCTCTCATTTGAAAAAGCTGTCCCTCCAGTAGAAAAAATCATCGGGGCAGTTGCATGACTGCTAGAAAATATCAAGCCACCAGAGGTGGTTGATGATGTAAAAAGAACGATTGAACTTGGCACTCTGGTTAGATTTACATTGTCTCCGCCAGATGATAGTCCTCTTAATATTGCATTACCTTGAGAAGACCCGAACTGAAGGTCTCCTCTGTTATTTGAACCAGTTCCATCAGTAGAAACAGAAAGAGTTGATATTGTGCTGTTGTAAATACTTAATTGTGAGGTAGGTACCGCAGTACCGATACCTACACTTCCGCTTGAACTGACCGCCGAAAGTATGGTCCCTGAACTATTCTGCCACTCTTGCAAATTAGCTGTTTGAGATGCTGCACCTTTAACAATAGAGCCGATAGTTCCTGCTGTACCAGCTACTATATGTAATTGTGCGCCGGGTGCAGTTGTACCGATACCGACTAAGCCCGTACCTTTTATAGTCATTCTATCTGTCGTATTGTATCCGCTATTAAACAGGCTACCGAAAAACATATCCACGTTCGTCCCGTCAAAACGAGTATCTATCTGTCCAGTTACACCCGTACTATCGCGCCATGCGATAGACTTTGGATTGGCGGCTGAAGTGTAAGTTGTCAGTAGCGAAAGGAACTCACTAGCTGCTCCTCCTGCGGCGCCTGTATTTATAACGAGTTTCCCTGTAGTAGGTGCTGTCGTACCGATACCGACGTTACCATCATTTTGGATAGTCATTCGCACAATAGCAGGGGTATCAGTAGTTGCATTTCTTGTTGCGAAATATAAATCTGCGTTTGTAAAACTGGTGCTAGATCGACATACCGAACCAATAAGTGTCGGGGAGTTTGCCGTAGATACGCCCGCAAGAGAACCTAAGCCTATTTCCGTGACAAAGGTGTTCGTACCGGTACCGTCAAGACTTAAGAGTCGGTTGCTTCCTACTGTTGCGGTAGTGGTGCCCTTGACTTGCAGTTTTACGTTAGGCGAGACTTCACCAATACCAAGCTTACCCGCAGAAGTTAGCCTCATCCACTCTGTAGGGCTATAGGTGTTTCCTACTGTTAATCCTGTGTTACCGTACCATCTGGTCTCACCCGAGACTACAACAAACATGCTTGCACTTGTTGCCTTTGCGACAAAGTTTGTAGCGTCATAAATCAAACCGCCCATGACATAAAGGCTATTAGCACTTGCTGAGGTTAGATATCCGCCATCATCTGTAGAACTCGAACCAACATGCACCTGAGCTGCTGTCGAACCACCATTGATATCTAATTTATAAGCAGGCGCTGCTGTGCCTAAACCTAACTTACCGTTAGACATTATTCGCATCTTCTCAGAAACAGTACCTGCGTTATTGGTTAAGAAAGCTAAATCACCTGATACGGCGCCAGTGCTATGACTGGTAAATACCGCGTTCATCTTTCCACCAGTAGTAATCGTTCCAGCAGCATCAGCCGTTCTTAGAACAATACCCGCAGCGTTGTTTACCGTTTGATCTAGATTAACCGCGGAAATAGAGCGAGTACCATCGAACGCAGTAAGACTAGTAGAACTAGAACTACCTGTCGCTTGAATCAATCCGAGAGGAGCTGTTGCGCCGATTCCGAGATAACCAGAAGAGTCGACTCTTCCCAATACCGTTCCCGCGCTATTCTGCCACTCTTGCAAATTAGCTGTTTGAGAAGCGGCACCTTTGATTATTGAACCTATAGTAGAACTACTAGAAGGAACGATGTCCAACATCGAAGTTGGCGCTGTTTGATTTATTCCTACTTTTCCAGCATGGTACATCCGCCCTAAAGTATCTACGGAATAGACAGAGTAGGGTGAGTTGGTTTGAGTACCCGCTGTTAATGAATCAATGTATAGTCCATAAGTATTAGTGATAGTCCCAGAGTTGGACAACGCAGACACATACATGGAATAACGATTGGTCACCGTTCCTACTGCAAAGTTGCCCGCTGTAGCGAAGATACCGTATAAATTAGTTACCTCACTAGATGCGTTATTCCCTGCAGCGACCACGCCCATTATCGACGTAACCAACCCAGCACCGGTAGCTGAAAATGCGGTTACATTAAGACCAGTCAATGTACTTAGCGTACCTGTTCCAGCGTGTCTAGCTTGATGGATTAAATCTATTATAACCCCTAGATTATTAGTGTTGCTAGATGGAATGTAGGTTTGACTGAAACTTCCGTATACGGTACCAGATGTTTGCTGTACATCCGTCCATATAAATCTCCCAACGTTAGTTGATTGTACTGGAGCGCCTGAGAACACTTGCTTGGCATAGTTCATTGCTGATCGAGTAGACCCTGCAGCATCCGTTATGGTTGTATTAGTGTCAAAAAATTTCCACGTATTGTCAGCATCCGCTAGATGCAACTGACCCTCAGGAGCTGCCGTGCCTATGCCTAATCTATTATTGGTATCATCCCAAAAGAACTTAGCATTGTCTTGCGCCAGTATCCCAGCAGGACCTAGAAATAAAACTGAACCTTGAGTCCCAGACGTTACGCTGCCGCCGATAGACATCCCGCCACCACTACCACCAGAGCCAGTACTGCCACCAGTATGAAAACCTAAAACCAATTAATCCCCTCCGCCACAGACATTAATTTCAAAAGTAGAACTAACTACATTGATTTTTTTGCCTGGTCTTATACCTGTGAAAATGTCTTGATTCGCTTCAAGAGAGAAGCTTGTTGTTAAAGCGGTAGGACTCGTGCCAACTAAGATATAGCCTCTAACCGTTCCAATATTCTTAACCCGAACAATCACAGTGTTGTTCACATCAAAAACAGAACTGCTATTACCAGTCGTTACGATCTCTGGTGCAGTCTCAGCAACGAAAGGAACCTGCATTATTTGGTCGTTATTGTCTAGTGGTAATAAAGGTTTACTCATCCTGAATAATACTCCGTTGCGTAAAAGTTGCCCGATGTACCAATCACTGAAATTTTATTACCATTACGCACGCGCACGTTTAGAAATACGTTTGCGGGCAAATAAGAATCAGTAGCCGCAGCATCGGTAGTGCCAATTTTAAAGTTACAAGCTGCTGTTGCAACGATTAAGTAGTCAGTATTTGAAGTGGTTGCGGTGGTTGCACTAGCCGTGCCACTAATAGTTAACTTCGTTACCGTGCCCGAAGGTTCGCCTTGATTTGGAATAACTCGATCATTGCGATCAAGGAATTGATACATCTCTGTCATGAGATCGTACTCCAGTTAAGAACAAGAGTTCCAGTCGCAGTAACATCACCAGCCGCAGCCCAAGCAACTGCTGTATTTAAGTGAATCGTTTTAGCATCACCACTAAGTCTTACTAAAGCTACCGCGCTATTAGTCGCTTCAACCGCATTTGTACCGTTAATCGCACCTGAAGTTTGGCTCGTAATATAGTCAGTGAAAGTTGCAGTGCCACTAAGAACCGCGACAGCACCCGAAGCGATAACGCTACCAATGCCAACCTTTGGCGTATTTGCTGCGATGCCAGAAGTGCCTGTCAAAGTAACATTCATATAAGCTACACTTACATTCTGAACACCTGCAGGGAAAGTATAAAGCAGTTTGCCAAAAGCAAGGTTTGCTGCACCAACAGCAGAACCTACAGCCAAACCTGTAAAGGTCAAGACAGTCTGATGGAGCCGTCCATCACCATAAGAAACTGCAGTTACTCCAGTATTAGCCGTACCTACGTTAGTTGAATTTGTAAAAGCTGAATTGATAGCTGTTGCGGTAAGAGTCGTAGCTGCAAGAGTCGTTGCGGCAACCCCTGTCGCCGTTACAGTACCGGTTATGTCAAGCGCGGTTGCAGGAGCGGCGTTGCCAATTCCAAGCCGACCGTTCGCATGATCTACTGTTAAAAGTGGATTACCTGTAGAGGTAATTTCTAGAATCTCTGGGAATACTGGCATATGAATCTCCTACTGCTATTCTACTCTACTTATAAGATTTTAGGTGCTAATCTCCACCACGTTGAGCCCTAATCATCATCGCTTCAGCCGTTAAGAGTTCCTGCGCCCGAGAAAGCTCGCCGTATCTACGCATAGCTTCGGCTCTATCGTTTGCCCCCATAATATATTCTATATTTGCAGGCTTGACCCCTTCCATGGCAAGCATTTGTCGATAATACGGGTTTGTTCTTTCTCCAGCCATTATTTTTTCTTTCCTGCGTTCTTATTTCTTGGATATGAGCGATTTTGGCTTGGACTCTGCGCCCGAAGGTTTGAAGACCTGTTGTCTTTCGGGTTGCCATTTTTATGATCGACATCTTGACCTTTCTTAACCCGCCCTTCTTTAACCATTTCAGATCTAGCCGCGTTTCGAGAAGCTCGCTTCTCTATCTGCTCAGGCTTTCCTTGGTAATTCTTATACTCTTTCTTATAATCGCGTGCCATTACATCCTGCCTTTTACGTTGTTGTTAATCTTACCTTTAACCGCTGTATTGTTTTTCTTATTATATTTATAGTCACTTGGCTTACCACCAGACTTAGCAACAGCTCGATCTTTAGCCCTTTCGGCAGGTGTCATGTCGCCACGCTGAACACCCTTTGCCGTAGCTTCCGTTGAACCTTTCTTTAGATTCCCCGAGTCTTGCAACGTCTTTACCGCAATAGCATAAGCAGCATCCTTGCTTTTCCCATTTGCCATTAACTGACTAACTAAACGATCTAATATCTTTGGCATCTTGTTACCTCCTATTGCCCCTCAAACCACTCTTCTTCTAGCTCCATCATTGCAAGACCAAGGATATCTTTCAATTCTCTCGCCGCATTAAGATCTAAATAATGAACACAATACTTTGATTCACTATTCTTAGAATAAGTCAAAACTACCTTTAAGCAACGATCATCAACCGTAACCTGCATCGCAGTAGTCGCCGAAAGATCTCCGCCTTCGTTGATATTCTCGAAATAAATTAAGGGTTCCATCTCAATCACCTTTCGCTACCTCCACGCTTACCATCGCCGAAGCTTTTTCTCGTAATTCCTGAAGACCTTGCTCTCTAGCCAAATTCAATTGACCATTCATTTGATCTCTCCTGTCAATAAGGATTTCTTCTATTAAAAGATTCTTCGTATAGCTTTGAATTGCTTGAATAAAAGTTTCTGGATTAGGCTCTCCGTCTGCCAGTTCAACCCAACCGCGATTCTTGATAAACTCAAGAGCATCTTCTTCCGAAACTGTAATTACCGTTGTTATTTCCATTGTTTATTTCTCCTATTATAGTGCATATTTAGCTTTTAAATAGTTTTCAATCTCTAGGTATTGCGTGCTAGTTAAAGCTCCTTCACAGAAAAGAAGCTCTGCGATATCTCCATTTAAATACTCACCGGTATCTACTATTGAACCTATGTACATATTCGCGCCTGCGCTATTTACAGTTAGGCTACTACTAGAAGTGCCTAGGACCGCTCCATTAGCCCTGTGTATAATGGTACTGCTTGTACTGTCTGTTGCATTTTGAATAGTAGTATAGTATGCCCAAGTATTCGCACCTATCCCCGTATTCGCATCAAAGATTTTTTGACCTACAATAGCCCGTATTTGCTGCGTCCCTGCATTATTTCTAAATCGCAAGTTTGTACCATTACCACTAGCATCATTTGCAAAGAACTCTTGATCCGCAACCGAAGTCTGTCGGATTACCGCAAAGAAGGTTTTTGTTGTAGTGTGATTAACAAGAGCTGTCGCAGCCGCCAGTGTATCCCCGCCGTCAAAACGCATAACAGGTTTAGTATTTATTATATTAGTCTTATAGGTTGGCTTCTTACCTGCTGTACCCTGAGTCAAAGTCCTAGCATTACCAGAACTATCATTCCATGTAGCTACAGCATCTCCATCTGAACCAGAGTATTGATTTGCATCATACCAAGCTAACAGAACAGAAGCGCCTAGAATCTGTAAAGGATTTCTCACTCCACCGGCGAATACTGATAATGCAGGCACTGCCATATTACGTTCCTGTTGATCCAGAGATTACAAAATCATTCGTAGAACCTACTCTCTTTATTCTTACGACTCCGTATTGTCCAGCTATTTTAGTTTGGGTATTAACGTTACGCAGCACAGTGCTACCACCAGCCGTAAAGCTTACTTGCCCCGCACCAAGCTGGCTAACTATAACCGTGTAATCAGCAGGTATTGAAGTTGTCGTTACCGTAACCGTAATTGCTGAAGCGTTCGTGCAAGTTACCTCTCTGCCATTGTCAGCAACAGCCAAAGTGTATGTAGTACCCGTCTGAGCATTTACGAAACCGGTGCCCGCGATATAAGCGTTCACTGTCAGGTAGCCAGAATCATCTAAAGCACTTGTACTATTTTGAAGTAGCTTACCAGTAGTCGTATCAAACCTTGCAATGGCATTATCGGTAGCTGAACTTGGTCCCACTACGTCTGCCACCCCTGCAGCCCAAGTACCATCACCTCTAAGAAACTTTAGATTATCCGGAGCAGCAGGCGCTGGCACTAGTCCGCGCACACCGGCAACGCTGCCAGTTGCCCCCACCATGTCGGTAGTTGCAGATGGCGCAAGAACCCCTACGTTGGTGGTGGTTAAGACCCTACCGGCTACGTAAGTAGCATCGGCAACCTTCACAGTGCCAGTACTGGTTGTTGTTATAGTTAAGTCGCCGCCAGTCGTCTTAGTCTGGATAGCATCGATTTTGATGGTACTAAAATTGTTAGTTCCCGTCCAGACATTGGTTTCAGATAGACTCGGCGCATCATCACGAACAAACTGAAACAGTAATGTTATGAAATTCAATAAAGCCTGATTGTTAACATTCTCAACATCAGCAGAAACAGTATCGCCGGTCGCAACCTGCAAAACATCACCGGTTGTCGGTAATGAGTCTATAATGTCCTGTTTATCTACCATTGTTTATCAACTTTTTAACTGTTCTTTTCGCTTTCTCTATTGTAGTCGGGAAACTGTAATCTTTGGTTAAATTTTCAAAATAAGCACGTTCTTTCGCATCAATTTCACTATTAGAATACTGCTCTTGCTTTTGCTTCCAAAGGGCTGCCATATAAGCCTTGCGCTCAGCAAAAGGCAAGGATTCAAAATAAGCCTTTCTCTCAGAGGCTCTCGAAGAATGGGATTCGATGGCTCTTTTCACTTTTAACCCCAAAGCGCGATCTTGATCTGAAAAAGTTTGCGAAGCGGTTGCATAAGCTTTGTAACCCTTATTGGTTGCCTTCTCATAAAGAACCGCACCTTTCTTAGTGCCAGCTAGTTCTTGCGGGACACCGGCATGGCGATATTTCTTCTTATCATCTTCAAGCTTCTTAGCTTTAGCTTCTTCAGTTTGAGAAGCTTCGTATTGAAGTTTCTCTTGTTCTTTAAGAACTACCTGCGCTTTATCACCGCGAACCAACGGATCTATAACATTGTAAGCTGTTTCTGCCAAGATCCTTGGTGGTAAATTCTTGAAGCTTGGGTTCAATTCAGGATTGAGAGCGCCGGTAAGGTCTGGGAACGCACCTTCTTTATTACTAGCTTTGACGCTTTCCACTGTTGCTTTCACGGAATCTACTACCAATTTAGAAGTCGTACCAAGTCCCTTGAATACTGCATTGGCAATCGTCTCACCAACAGTTTGTGGATCGAGCAATTTCTCAACCGAGTAAGTGCTAAGGAAAGGAATTAAACCAAGAGCAGCATTTTTAATTTGCCCAACTGTTCTAGGTGAAGTTAAAACCCCCGCCATATTTGCTACTCCGCCTCGGTAATAGCCCTCGCCGAAACTGTGTCCCTGAGCTGTAGTCTGAAACCCTGATCCAACACGCAATATCTGATCTGTTGCAACTCCATTAAGAGCTGTGAATAAAGCAACTTGAGTGACGATATTTATCATGCCCGTGCCCCAGTTACCGCGCTTCATTTCACCGGCCGTCATATCAATCAGAGTATTGGTATCTTTCATGTTATAGGTTAAAAGCTTGTAAGCCTCTCTGTTAACCATATTGCGCGGATCTAAAGCTGCTGCCGTTTTATCAGCCTTACTAAGAGCCAATGAACCTCTGTCTCTAGCATAGGTTGTAACCGCATTGAGAACATCAAGATCAAGACCTATATACTTTCTACCCTTCTGAGCTGCTAATTTTATAATCAAAGCATCTATCTCTGCTGGGTCCGCACTATATCTACGCTTCATGTACTCTGTAAAAGATTTACCAGCTTTACCGTTAAGAGCTTTATGGGATTCATTAACCATCGCGTGATAAGCACTGCTAAGACCCATCGCGGCTTCTTTCTGGTTTGCCCATCTAAACATTCCAGTTGCAGCCATATCAGCCAATTGCAACTTGGAGCCAATATCACCTTTCTGGATATCATTCATCAATCCAGCAAAATGCCCCTGGAAAGCAGGATCATTCATCGTTGCGATACCTTTGATTGCATTTTCGATATTGAATCTAAAGCTATTACGAATCGCACCTAGAACAGGCTGTTTAACCGCTGTTGCTGGTGCTCCAAGTATTACTGCGAATCTAAATCTATTTAATAGATTTAATGCCGCGTTATCAGTATATGGAGTCTTGTCAAAGAGTCTTTGTAGTAAGAACTGAGCATCACGGCGATCGCTACCCTTGATCCCAAACTCATCAAGCAGTCCATTCACTGCGCTGCTATAACCCTTACCTTTCTCTAAGCGATTTCCAAAGAACTCTTGTAAGGCATACTGCTGAGCCAGCCTCTTAATTCTAACGACAATCGCCGGAGTGCCAGGGCGATAAGCTGGCATTGCAGAATCCGGGATGACGTGATACTTGCGAGCTTCTGTAAGCTCACCCATAATTTTATCTTCGTCATAATAGCCATCTTCTTTAGAGTTGATGAGATCTTTAATTTCGGTTTTCGTTGCATCATCCTGTAATTTAAACCATTCGTTGTAATCAACTTCGCGAGGGGCATATAAACCTTCAATCAGTTTAGCTGGATCAATACCCATCGCCTCAAGACCGGCTCTATGCTCAAGCCAGAAAGCTTGAGACTTAGCTAGAAAATCTCTTTGCTCAACCGATAATCTCTCCGGCATCTGGGCTACATGGTTGTAAGTGTAAGCATCGTCTGCACTTGATCCCCAGAGTTTCATTAAGTGTTTTATAAAGTCATTTGGGTTAAAATTCTTAGTATCATAACCAACCGACTCGGCTAGTCCTTTAAGAAGGACTGTAGGCTTATTAATATAATTAGCTTCTAATTTAGCAACACGATTACCAAGCTCTTGATGAATTTCATCTACAGCGTTCTGAATTGGTTGCATCTGTTCGCGAACTAAACGCTGATCTTGTTTACTAGGTTTAACTCTCAGAATCCTAGATTCGTTATCTTCTGGTGGTGGATTCTCGTCAGAGCCGCCTGTTTTTTTGGAAATATTCTCTGGCGGCTTACCACCCCCGGAACCATGATCCGCTTCAGTGACAACTGGACCTTCTTCGGTCAAGCCAAAGATGCGATCTATCTGCGTGTGAATACCCTCTTGAGATCTGTGCCAAACTTTTTCAACAGGAGTAGCTTCACGCTCCACGGTAACAGGTTTACCATCTTCATTAATTTCAACCGAGAACTGCGAACCATTCCGCTTCACTTTATAAGTTGTAGTTTTAGGGTTCGCTTGAATAACAGTCTTGCTAAGGTTTGGATCAAATTGAGCAACTTTCATCTTGCCATTTTCATAGCCAGCATAGGACAGTCCCTGCTCTTTTAGATACTGCTCTGACGTTGCGATCCCTTCAGCTTCGGTTAAAGCCTGTTGTGCTAGTTTGTTTTCAAGTTCTTTCTGTTGGATCTTGTAATCTTCAGACTGAAGTTGTAATTCTTCGATCTTAGATTTAAGCGAGACTGGATCTGTCGAATCAACCCCCAAGCGTTCTTTAATATTATTGGCAATCTTAGTTTGCTGAATAGCTCTAATGCGCTCCAGTTCTTTAGTGCGACTAGAGATATAGTCAAGTGTCTTTTGGCGTAATGGAGCCGGCTCTGTGCGCTCTGGAATTTCCATCTGATTGCGCAACTCTTTCATCTGAGCAAGCTCAGACTCGCGCTTAGACAGGGCTTCACCGAGCCTAGAAAGATCTTCAGACGTTTGAGCTTTAGCTTTTTTAATGTAATAACTGTCTGGATTAGTATTATGCTCTCGCATAAAATCTACAATCTTTTGGGCGACCACTGCTTCCTCTTCATTAGTAGCACCCACGTCAATCAACTCTTTAGCTAAAGTACTAGGACTTTTACCACCTTCTTTTAAGAGGTATCTGCGGGCAAGCTTACTATCATCATTCTTACCAGCGAAAGATTCGTACTCTTTCTTGTTAATTTTGGAACTTTTCTCTTTAAGCTTTTCTGCAATTTCGGCTTCCAAAGAACCATCAAGGCTCTTGTCAACTTTCATCTTTGGGTTAACCAAAGCTTCTTGAGCCTTATTAATTTCAGCTCTAAGCGTCATAATGTCAGCTTGAGCCTGATTAATACTTGGTCCAAGATTCTCTTTAATCGCCTCTTGAACTAGCCTCTGCTCTTCTGGGATGATATTCGGACCAACGGGCTTGGACTCCTGGGCTTTCAATCTTGCGTTCATCTGTTCTGCGCGCAGTAAATTAGCACGAAGAGCTTTTTGTTTCTTAGAAGGAAATAAAGGTTTCGGATTTTCAGCAAGATATTCTTGGATCTTCTGCATCTGCTGTTCAACACCAACCTGCTTAACCTGCAAGGTCTCCATCTCACTCTTGGCACGCAATTCACGAAGCTTCTGAGCAGCTATCTGCCTGCGTCTCAAAGTTACATTGGCATTAACAAAAGATTCTGCAACTGACTGTTTCTCTTGTGGAGTAAGTCCTCTACCTGCTTTCTGCTCAAGAGTAGCAACGCTTTGTTGTACGACCGGATGATCTTCAACATTCATTCGAACGCCAGACTTTAAGCGAACTGAATTTGGTTGCCCTGCATTATGAGGAACCTGTCCCGGGGAATTAGCAGCTTCATTCTGAGCGCGCATTTGATTCTGCTGTACTCTCATCCGATCCTGACCTGCTCCGATACTGCGCATCGACTCGGATATCTGATCTCTAGTCATTTGTTGAACACGCTGCTGTATTCGCGCCGAAGTGCCTTTTGCGTAGTCAGTTATTTGTCGCGCTTTCGATTGAACCATCTCAGCGCCTTTGCCTATCGCCTTCGCAACATATGGAGCCGCCACACCAGTTGCGGCTCCCATTCCAGCACCAGTTAGAATATTGGCTCCATAGCTTTGCAGCGTGTCAGCCTCTCCACCGGCAACAACGCCAAAACCAGCACCTATAGCCGTACCTTCCGCAACACGCCCAAGAAGCGAAGTTGTCTTGGAAAGCGCTCCACCGAATGGAAGTGGGGCAATTAAATTACCCCCAGTTTGATAAATATTCTCTTTGAGATTTGCGTTCTGAATCTTTGAACGATCACCTTCAGCAGCGGTAAAGAAAGAATCTGTTAAGTCGGCTAAGGGTTGATAGACGTTCTCATTAACGATATTTTTAATGGTATTAAGACGCTTGTCGTTTTCTTGGATTGTCGCAAGCTCTCGGCTATATGCTTCAAAGAACTGCTCATCTTCAGACTTCGTAACAGCTCCAGCAACTGCCGCAGCGCCCTTTTGAGCCGTTGCATTAATTCCGTTTATTAGAGCCGGATAAGAGTTGACGAGACCTTCAACAATGTTGCTCAACCCAAAACGAGACTCGTCTACCCAGTCCGCCTTGCTTGCGCTGCCCTTTAAAGGTTTTGAAAAATCAGAGACCAATTACTCGCCTCCAAAGATCGCTTGATCTGAACCATAACCCGCCTGCATATCAGAATCAAAGTCGCGCAAAGGATCACTCCCGCTAAGCCCAGAAGGATCACCATCTGCACCGTAATTCAATTTATCTCTCTGTAATTTAATCGCAGCATTTGCTCTTGCATTTGCCACTTGCGACATTGCATCGGCTCTAATCTTTGCAATACGACTCGCGCTAATCAGCTTAGAAATATCAGGACGATGAGAAGCATACTTGTCATAAACTTCTGCAAATTTATCTATGTTATTCACATCAAGCCCAGCTTGAAGCATTTTAAGATCTTGTGCATTTTGATCTAAGCCATATTGGGCTTCTGGAGGCAAACCACTATAACCTTGAACGCCAGTCTCTGCACCTGGATCCATCGCCGGGTCTTTGCCCATTGCTGCTGTAATTTGTTTATACTTCTGTTGACGGCGATAGATATCTACCAGATCCTGGATACCAGTTGTCGCGACGCCCATCTTCTCGCGAATATTAGTATTGCGAGCTTTCTCTGCAATATAATTCTGAGCTGATCCATATACGTTGTTTGCCATGATTATTTATTTCCTATCATTCCTGCCATGTCTTTTGTGCCACTAGCAATTAGCATTGGATTTCCAGTCACAATACCAGCAGCAAGCTCTGCGTTAGTTACCGCAGACTTGCCAACACTACCCCAGTTGATACCCTTCTGACCATCCATTGTTTGACCGATAATATTGCCAACGGGACCAAGTAGATTCCACCAGCCACCACCGCCACTAGAACTACCCGGAGCACCGGGAGCAGGAGGCATGATATCGACAGATTTCAAGTAAGCACCTTGATAAAGCGATTGATCTTTCTGTCTGTTTGAAATATTGTTTTGCTGAATCTGAGCAGCTAGAGCCGCAGCTTGTGGATCAGTAAAGAGTCCATAAGCTGCACCAGAAGTATTGCCACTGAAGAGTGAATTAATACCACTGGTTGCACCCACTGTATTAAAAGTATTAAGTCCTGCTGTTTGAGCAGTGTTCAATCTTGCAGTGCGCGAATTGAGAATGTCATTATACTGAGCTGCCATCTTAGCGGCAACATCAGAACCATACTCAGCCATTGGCTTAGTAGCATAATCATTCCAAATATCATCAGCAAGACTACTAGAAGTGAATCCACTATTGTTCATAACGCCCATCGCGGCATTACCAGCGGCGTTAAACTTATCACCATACTGCTTAGAATAGTAAGCATCAATAGCATCTATGTTTGCTTGCTCTTGATTCGTTAAACCTAAATTGTTCATCCCTGCAACGTTATTAAGAAGCTGTGGGGTCATTGCGTTTCTTACACCTAAAGCACGGCTTTCATTAGCAGCATATTGTGCCGGTAAGCCATTTGCAGCTTGCAGAGATTGCATGTTTAGTGTATCTAAGTAGGACTTAATAGTGTCACTAGCTGCACCAGCCTTAATCCCACCAGGGCTATATTTATCAGCGGTAACTAAATTACCATCTGGTCCAATTGAAATCCCTTCAACCTGACCACTCCCAATACCTTTTACGAAACCTTTTTTATCTCTAAAGCGAAGGTCTTGGTTGTTTAAAATCTGATTTGCTTTTTGGGTTGCAACAGCCTGAGAATCACCCTTGCTCATTCTGAATTGAATAAAAGCTTGCTTCTTAATATCTGCAGGACTAAGTTTTTGGGTTTGGCTTACATTAACACCATTTGGAGCATAACCACCAGCGCCATAGACGCCTTCTTGCCCGTTCATGTACTGCTGCATGATCGCCATTGCCTGGTCACGCATTTCAGGCGTGAACATATTAAGCATTGGATCACCAGTTGCAGCCGGGGTAAGCAGCTTGCCACCAGTTCCAACAATTGACTTTAAAATATTGGGATCAATATTTCCCCAGTTGAAACCACTAGGTGCAGGCGGATCATTAGAAATACCAAGGGGGAATCTCGGAGCCGAGCCGGTCATACCGTCTAATGACGGATCCCACTGTAATCCTGATGCCGCTGTACTCATAGTTCTACTATACTACATCTTTGCCTTTTCGCTTAAAACGAAGCTTAACATCTACGACAGTTAGGTCAACTGAGGATTGACATCTCAAAAATATCTTTAAAACACGTCCTTCAGGGTTCAACATCTCAAAGGTTGCGGTATTTATTGGATTACCAGCATCGGAACCATATACCGCAGTGCCATAAACAACACCATCACCATCATAGACGTCACTTGGAGTTGAGATTAAGCGAATACTCTTAAGTCCAGTCTTCTGACCATTATCCCAGAGATGTTCCATTATCAAATTGGCACTACCACCAAGTGGGATCTTATAAGCAATTTCAACCTTGAGAACCTCTTTAAGCTCATCACGATTACCAAAATCTAATGGTGCGATTTCAAACTGCGTATCAATCAGCTCACCGTCATAAGTAACACCCAGATTATCCTGAAGCAGCTTATCTCTATCAACAAGAATCAATAGGTTTTGAGAACGATCTATAAAAGCACCACGCAGCGAAATGTTAAAACCATCATCTTCACCCCAAGCTGGAACCTCTTGCTCTTCATAGTGATATATAAAACGCTTATCGGGGTAGTATTTCTGATTCGTACTTGGGAACCAAAGCTCAAGCTCACCCTTAATACTATTGTTAATCAGCCTAGAGCGCGACATCTGCTCTACTGAGATACTTTCAAAGGCTGGATATATCTGAGAAGAGAGCCCGTGAGGACGCACATCCTGGAAGTCATTTGTCGCAGATAGGGTATAGAGCGACTGCCGGTTTGACATAAAGAAGATATCGTTATTACCCTTGTCACAGAAAGCATACTTACCTAGTAGCCCTACGTCCGGATTTAGGATCGTAATATTGATCTTCGGCTCAGGAGCGATAACTGTTGGTGGATACTTACCGGTAAGCACATGAATCTCGTTGCGGCAGAAGATTATCAGATACTTATTGTTAATTACTTTTAATCCAATAATTGGAGAGTTTGTCAGAATATCAACAAAGAAAGCAACGTTAATTCGATTAGCCGCAGTGTTATCTGAGAAATCAGAACTGCGGATCTTAGAAGCGTAGAGCCTTTGTGGAGCCAGTGGATCTCCAGCAAGATACCATCTGCCTTCAAAATAGACACCTAATGATGGATACCAAATATCAGAGCCGAGTGTAGTCGGATTCGTTGCAACAGCGTTCTGGGATTGGCTTAAGATTGAAGCGTTTTGATTAGTATATACCGGAGGCCAAGTCACTTGAGTTGCAACTCCATCACTAATCAGTGTTGGTTTATTCGTGCCATCAACCCACATAGACTCGCCTACGCCACCTTTAATGAATTGACCTTCACCCATGCCATTTAAGCCTGAATAGATCGCTCTAGCGTAGCCAGAAGGTGGTGTGATTTGATAAATGTTAGGGTAGGAAACAGCTAGGTAATAAGGGACTTCTCTTCTATCCGTATAGTAGTCAGCATTACGTAGTGCAATTCCAGCACTATGAAAAGTCTCATCACCATACAGACTCGTAACCCCAAGTTTCTTTTTGAGACTTAGCGGAGTATTAATATCAAAGTTTTTAGCTCTAACACTGTCTCCCAGCGGTAAATAATCTTCATTGTCTCGCAGATTTAAACTGTGAAACTTGTTAATTGTTAGGGTTTCGGTGTAGTTTTGAACATCTACCATTTAACTCCTAGGCGCTAACTGCGGGAGGAACGAAATTCGAATCAACCCTCTTGCCGCCAAATAGTGTAACAGTCGCACCAGGTTTGTTGTCTAGCCTCTTCTGAATTTGCTCATGGCTAAACTTAGCAGAACCATCTTTGTTTGTTTTAGTCATCCAAGGTCTCAAATTGGGATTACTTGTATTCCAGAAGTTAGAACTTGCTACGTTCGTGGTGTCAAATTGATTCGGAGCCGCTGGAGCAGCCGCAGCAGTATCTGTCGCCGGTGCTGTTGTGCCCGCCGCAGACGCGGTAGCGCCAGTCGTATCAGCTCCCGGAGTCGCCGCTGGAGTTGACTTCTGGGCGAAATACTTATCGAAAAGACCACTGAACATAGATTCGAATTGGCTTGGGTCAAATTGTGATTGTGATTGCGACTGAGGCTGTTGCCCCCACTGTTGTGGCATGAAGCTGCCATAAGGGTTGTAACCACCCATTGGCATACCGTAACCACCATTAAAACTAGAGTAAGGATCGTAGTTACCATAGCCACTGCCGCCACCTGTGTAGCCGCCGTAACCGCCACCAAAATATCCTGAACCACCATATGGATCATAGCCGCCACCATAGCCGCCGTATCCGCCTCCCGCGAAGGGGCTCATGAAAGGATTTGCGCCGTAGTAATTCATTCCCATAATTAATAATTCAAATCTGCCGAATTTGCCCGCACTCTCATTATACTGCTGACTCCCTGATTCTGAAGTCCAGAATTGATTCTTTGATAATAATCTTGTGCATTTTGCTGTGCTAGTGCTAGGTAAGCTTTCCACTCAGGGTCTTTACCAATGATTAGATAGGCTCTTGTTAGATCTTCAAGGATTAAAACACCCTCATTATCAATCTCAAGAACTGTTGACAAGTCGGCAATCTTAATTAGTGGAATCGTTCTGCTGTAGCGAACATCTAACGAATAGACCGCTGTTGGCGTGGGTACAATATAAAGACTGTTACCACTCTGGTAATAGAACTGCGGGGTATTATCGTCAAAAGTTGCCAGTGCTAAATCTTTCGATTGGCTAGGAGTCACTGGCAAAAGTTTTCTACGGGTACTAGTGCTGGTATCCTTGTAAAAGATATCCCGAACCATCTTAGTGTCCCAAGGGTTCGAGCTGGTATTTGTGAGTAATGCTGTTGCTGGGACTGTAGGAATCGTTACTATGAAATTCTCAGTCGGTATTGAAGTATGTTTTGAAAAAAGATCTTTAACTGCGGATTGGACAGCAGCTCTAGCTTTTTTTACTTCAGCATTAGTATCAACAAGTTGAGTTAAAGGTATAGTTCCCTGACCTAGAGTATCCCTAGCGGCATTAATTATATCTAGATAGGTTGTTGTCATTCATTAACCCTGAGCTGATCCTGCGGCTTCTAAAACTTTACTTTTAGTGACTTTAGGCGCTGCTTCAACTTTAACATCAGAAGGCTCTTCTAGGGCAATTCTGTTCTTAATTGTTTTACGAATCAACGCGAGTTGAGATTCGGTCAGCTTTTTAGCTCGGCTCTGAACCTTAGTTTCGTTAACACCAGAGTCAATTACGCCCATGGCATCTAGATATTTAATGACCCAGAGCGGCATTTCACGTCTGCCATACTCAAGATCAGTTACATCATAAACTGCTGGTTCGTAGCTAAAACTTGGAGTTGTGCTACCTGGAATTAAAGTCTTCTCGAATTTTTCAAGAAATCTTTTCCAAGTCATCTCATCAAAGTAGTAATGCTGAATAATGAATACTGGCGTAGTTTCCCACGAAGTACCATTCGGTCTTGGTTGACCTCTGATTACAGCCAGTCTAAACTCTTCAGACTCTGAATCCAAGCCGACTGCGCTGATATTCGTTAAAAATTGCGACTCTAAGCCATTACCTTTAACTACCTGTTTATTTTCGTCTTTATGCGTTAGCACTACTCCGTCATCGAAGCAAAAGCCACCGCTTACTGTTGTGAATGGAATGATTGCACCTCCTTGCTTTTATCCAAACTATTAGATTGAACCAATGTTAGTTCTTAGACCTGATCTCCACGGACAAGAGAACTCAGTTGAGAAAGCGTTCTCAGCCATTACGCGAGTAGTAGCTGCATCTTTCGCCAAGTCTATTGTATTCATGAAGTGTAATACGTTTACGTTGATATCTTCTGGATGAGTCTCATAGAATAACGCTCTGTTACCCAAACCATCAGTCTCTTTGAAGGCGATGATTACATCGTCAACTAAGATCTTGTGGCAAGATACACCAAGAACACCATCAAGCTTCTCATTCTCGCCGAATAGAGCACTTGCATGACCTTGAAGCTCAGCAAGCTTACCCACTTCAGGATATAGAGTCTTATCGCAGTAACCATTGATTACTTTGATACCAGTCTCACGACCGATTGCATTAGGAGCATTGAACGCATGGTTCAAACGAAGCTGTCTGATGTCTGTACGAAGCATGTTTAGAGACAATGCAGCACTTGAAGAGTCAACTTCATACATACCGCGTGCTCTGCCTAGAGTTATGATTCCGCCAGCACGAGATAGGTAGCCACCTTGATTCGTACCATCTGGGATACGACCAGTAGCGCCAGTACCAGCAATACGTGGGTCATTGAACGCTTTAAACTCGAAGTTTGCATAAGCGTCATCCATATTCATCTCAAGTTGATGATCTATAGTGAACTCGTTGATGTCGATCTTATATTTACCATTCTTCATGTCATCAGCAACTTCGAAGTTGTAGTTGAAGTAAGACCAGTAGTTATAGTCACCACCGCCGAAGCTAGCAGCATCATTGTGAGAAATCGGCTTATCACCCATTCCAGCAACACGAAGCAACTTAACTTCAACCGCTGTAGCTAAGTTAGAGTCAGTACCGCCAAGGAAAGTGACTGTTGCAACACGGGTAGTAGGGTTATAAGCAGTTAAGCTATAACGCGCACCGCCGTTTGCCGTCTGGATCTCAGTTACCTGAGGGATGAGATTGTTTCTGTAGTCTTTTACTATCGAGTGTGCCGCGAAGGTCATTGTGCCTGAGCCAGCAGTATATGCTGAACCTAGTGTTGCAACGCTTGCCGGTTTCACTTTGTCAGCCCATTTGATAATAGCGTGAGTAGAATCCACCATTCTCATGTGATCTGAGAAGAATGGAGCGTAAACTCTGCTTGTTACCTTCAGATTCTTAAATGCCTGTTCGGCTAAGTATGCTGAGTTGTATTGTGCTGCGCCTGTTATTGGGTTTGTCATAAAATTTGTTTCCTAAAAACAATCTACCATACATTTTATTTTCTGGCATTAATTAGTTGCAAAAGTTGTGCCGTGCTCGCCTTCCCGCTTTCTAGTTTCGCAAGAAGACCCGGATCAACACCTGCAGTTTTAGCCTTCGCCGGCTCTGCTCCAGTATTGCCAGAAGCTAGTTTCTTTTCAATTATAACTGCTGGTTTTGCCGCTGCTACAGTGGGTTTCACCTCGCCAAACTCTTTACTCATGTTAAGCATATGCTGTGTTGCTGCTGCTTTTGCCGCAGCTTCAGTTCTGCCAAACCTGTGCATCGAATGGGTTAAAGTCTCTAAGAAAGAAGATTGAATAAATCTTGCATCTCTCGAAGTTGGATCTAACTTATAGTTCTGAACAATATTCGGAACATACCTTTCGGCATATAGTTTCACAGCGTTATCAAACTTAACTGCTTCAGCGGAATTATTAAATTCTTCAGCCTTATTGTTTAATGCAGCAAAAGATTTCTTGAGAATCTCTTTAATATCTTTACCACTAACTAAATCTTCATCACCAACACCGGCTAAAACTTCATCTAAAGTCCCAGCAACTAGTTCAGATGGTGCTTTAGCAGCGGGTCTTTCAGTCGTTTGAGTCTCGGCTGGAGCTGCTTTAGTCTCCATTTGCCCTCTAGCAATTTCAGCAAGAAGCTTCTCTTCGTGGATCTTCATCAGCTCCACAACCTCTTCTTGACTATAAACTTCAGTTTCACCAGCTTGATTGTCATCAACTGGCTCAGTTGTCATATCTTCAACAACCTCTTTAATAGCTTCGGTTTCAGCCGCTGTAGTCTCAGATACAGTCTCTTCTGCAGCAGGTTCAGTAGTTTCTGCCGTAACTTCTGCCGCCGCACTGTAGTCAACGACTACAACTTCACCTTCATCTCCGCTTAATTCGATTCCCATTTTTCTTTCCTCCGTTTAGAAATTAAATCCCAGTTCTTCCATGATATCAACAACTGTCGCCTTCTGGACATACAAATAAGGTAAATCAGCATAAGCCTGCCCCGATCTTGGGATTGCCTTGTCTTTAAGAGACTTACCGACAATTTCCCACTCTTCTGGACAGTTCCTGATTAGTATCTTGATTGCTGCTTCTAGTTCTTCCGATTTGTTCATAACGCTCTCCAAATATAGCCATAAGCCGAACTTTGAACCCCTCTCACACAAAGGCTAATACCCGAATGGTCTCTTCCTATGGCTCTACCAGCAGCTTTCATCGAAGAATAGCAATCAATAAAATTACCATTTAAATCATATCGCCCAACTGAGACGGGGAGTAATGTCCCCTTTATCGAAGTAGGATTCAGTCCCGTTCGGTTTGCATGTCTATTATTCTCGGAATAAGTTGCCCATTCCAAGTTCACGACACGGTTATCATCCTTAACACCATTAATGTGATTTACGGTTTCACTCACTCCTTTCCCTAAAAAAGTCTTAGCTACGGCTCGATGTATATAGAGCTTGCGCTTTTTTTGCTTCTCAACCGAAACAGAAGCATATTTATAACCATCTGTATGTGTTATAAGCCTTCTTCTTTTTAATCTCCGTAGTGGATTTTGATTAAAATGATATCTTGTGCTAAAGAATTCACCTGCTCGAGAAACCCAATAGTCCTCATGCTCAGGGACGGGATATATCATCTCTCTGCTCTTCTTTAAGAATTTAAGTTTAAGCAATACCATTAGTTCTTGTTCCATGTGGGTGGCTGACTTCCCGGTCGCTTCATCAGCTCCATATCAACCTGTCTTTGATACTCAGCTTGCTGCTTAGCCGCTTCTTCCTCGCGTAAAATCGTCTCTTCATCTTTCATGATTGCATCTTTGCTAATCGTATTACCTTTAAGTGCAACGGTAAGAAACTTACCAAAGTCAATCTTTCTAACTTCTTCTTCTGGAATTGTGCCAAACAAGTTAACCAAGTGACCAATCTCTTCATCACGAAGACCCTTTAGAATAGCGGATACTACACCTGGGATGATGATATCTGATTCTTCAATTGAAGAAGTGATGATTTGATACAGCAAAACATTACTAAGTTCTGGAATCTCATCAACAGGCATTATCATTAACTGTTTTTTCTTGATATCAAGCATTTGAGCATCAGCATCAGAAGCTGCTTGCATCCGTTTTTGCTGCTCACTAGCAACCCAAGCTTCTCTGCGCATCTGCTCTTCTTGAGCAGTTAACGTGTGCATTTGCATCTCAGTTACACCAGTTTCTTTATTAAGCACTGGAACTGGCATTGCTGGAGCTGGTGGATACTGCCTAACATCAATCGGGCTTTTTGCAAATTGGTACTTTTGGGTTACATCTCTCTCTGCGATTTGAAGCTCTAAAGCAATTGCTTCATTTTCTAGGATCTGTTTCTGACGTTTTTTATAAAATTCACGATACTTTTGTCTGTAACCACCAGTGTTAACAAGGCGGTTAAATAGTTTATTGCTATCTAAAACCTGCTCTAGAATTGCAGAATCATCAGGCATGATTGATTGTGCTTCTGGGATATTACCAGCTTGAGACTGCAGCAGCTCTTTAACTTCATTCAACTTAACTTGAACTTGCTGAGTCAAAATCTTTTGAGTATTCCCCCAACGGGTAAACAAACTCGGGACATAAACCTGATTGTTAAAACGAACTGCATAGCTAAGAGTGGTCATATCACCACTACCAGCAGCCTTTAAGACTTCATCTTTGGTATTCCGACCATCATTGGTCATCCCTTGCGCCCCGCGCCCAATACCGATTCCAGAGAAGGTGTCATCTTCAAGCTTCTGAATCGTACTAAAAGCAACTTCAATAAAGCGAATAAACTCAGGGCTGAAGACGGGAGTGAATTTTTTACCTTTAAGAACTTGAAATGAGTGGAACCCATTACTCATATCCTCGTCATTGGTATCAATTCGATTAAAGCCAGTTCTCTCTTCATTAAACGGACCTTTAGTTAAGTAGCTTGCAAGCCTTGTTGCCGCACTGTAAAAACCATTTGCTGATAATTGATGTGCCAACCACGGGTACATGATTCCGGAGTTGAAAAACTCATTTGGCTCATTCACAATTGGAGTTCCGAGCTGTAAACCTGACCTGTCTTGCGGGATGTCGGTTGCGATTTTTAAAATATATAAAGCTCTAGAACCCTCTACTGGAACGCCATCTATAAAATCAGGGTTGATAAGAGCGACACAGTAAAGCCCTTCAGCATGATAAGCCTTTCCCTTATCTTCAAAATATACACTTGGGCAATGAAACTTAACTAACCGAACCTTACCAAAAGCAAGAGTCCCGGCGTTATGATGCGCACCACGCACTGAAGATTGCCTGTTAGTGCTTTGATCCACCATCTTAGGTCTAATCTCTTCTAATAGCGTCTGATCTAGGTCTGGACGACCTAACAGTTGATTAAAATTAACATCAACATAGAAACAGCGATTTGATTTACGCCAATCGGATTGCAGTGGATAAATACCAACATTCTGCCCGCCCGGAGCGACAGGCTCTATAACTTCAACAGAGTCATCATACTCGTGATCTAATGCCCAAAAAGAGTGGTTTAAACCTTCAATTAAGATACTTTCGTAGACAGATTGGAATTGAAAATTTCGGTTCTCAGTCTCTAGAATCGTTTGAATACTCTCGTCAGCTTGAGATAAAAAATCGTTAATCTTATTCTTGTCGAAGAACTCACAATATCTACGATTAATACCAATAGTGTCACCATTAAGTGGAAAAACAATATTACCAACCTGAGTACCTAGAATCCTAGAGGCTTTAAGTAGAGTGGGGTTGTATAAGTTTGAAAATTCGTCGGGTTTGTAATTTTCATCAAGTTGAATATTAGTAGTTCGCTCTAGCGTATCTTTACTTACACCAGGCAGGATTCCATCACTATAAGCTTGTTGAACTGTTTTTTGCTTTAATGCGCACTGTAAACGCAACCTATTTGAGTCGTATTGCTGACGCTCAAAAGATTTATTCATAATCCAAAACAAATGAGTAGCAAGAGCTTCAGACTCTTCTGGGGTCATATTCTTTGGGTCTAGTTTCTTTAAATGCTCTTCTTTAGCATTTAAATCCGACTGTTGCATTAAGTCTCCTTGTTAGCGTACATATCCACTATTACAGTACCAAGTGTAGTCGGTACTCCAGCGGTGGTATACTTCAGCCTAACATACTCATCTAGATTAGGGCTCTTATAGTCCCATTGTTGTCTTAACGCTGTAGCTGTTGAAGTGTCTGCTGGCAAGGTTAGATTACCTGCCGCTGTGTCCATATTGCGTGCGATTGTAGAATCACTAGGTTTAGTTAGATTTAAAGTCCGAATCCTAGAAGCATGTTGAGAAGTGTCATTAGTAGAACTTGCTTCAATTGCACAAATTATCGTATCCGAACCAGCACCGCCAGTATAATTGGCAGCACCCATCCGGAGTACGAAGATAAGATCTTTGTAGTTCTCGGTATTAACCCAGTTTGAGTAGTAAGTGCCAGTAGTCGCACTCAAAGTCGAATTGAGTAGCTGCTCCTTGCGTTTAATAGCCATTCTTTTAGGCTCCTATTAAGAAATGATATAACCAGAAATAACTACTTTAAGTCTGCCCGCTGTAAACGCTGTAGTTGCAATGTTAACAATTGGCTTCGCTGCTGCTGTATTTTTAATCCAAGTTGAAGCTGTTGCTGTAACTGGAGTTAAAACCGCTTTGTAACCAGCGACTAGAGTCGCAACCGCTGTTGCGCCAAGTAAATCAGTAGTAGTACCAGTCTTAGTACCGACTGATAAAGTACCAGAAGCACCTGCACATGAAGTAAGAACCTCGATTAAACCATCAGTGATTCTGAAATTCGCTGGAGTAGTAGGACCATCAAGCTCAATTTCGCCAATCGCGCCACCGAGGGTTGAAAAATCATACTCATAAACAAAGGCTTGCTTCTGACCAGTCGTTACGCCACTGCGTCCTGTATAAAGCTGACCTGTTTCGCCATCATAGCCAAGTGCAAGTCCGCCGCCAAGCTGGGTACTCAATTCGCCAAATTGCCCGCTGCCGGATTTAAATGCCACTGGACCGTCATCTGTGATTAGGGTTGTTAGTTCTGCGTCTCTTATAAAATTAGGTGTTACCATAGTAGTTTCACTATAACACAGTTCCCCTTTCCGTCAATCAAATTTCTAAAAAGTTTTTTCTAACTGCTTGGGGCTTACCAGCCATCAACTTATTATAGTAATCTGGGCGCACTGAAAACTCAGCAGTAGATCTCGCGCCAATGTCTCTCGCCGTATCGAATACGCAAATAAAACCATAACCAAAAGCATCAGCAAAGTGATCCCACTTATTGTCTTTTACAGGTTCACCACGTTGATTACAAGCATAACCTGTCGTTAACATAAATACGAAAGCACTGGTTTCAAGTGAACCATCAGCGTGCCAATATTCACCGCAATGCTCTTGAACTTCAATCATGTCATTTGCAAACATATCGTTGATAATCCGAACTCGATCGATTGGACTGGTTTTATCAGGGGCATCAACGGGTCTTCTGAAGTAGTTATAAATATCGTCACCAACGATACTGCTACCTTGAGAATTGGCTCTTAATCCAGCCGGATCAAGCCAAAAGTAAAAATCTTCATGAGCATTAAACCTTTCTACTATATCTCTCTCTATATGCTGCATTAGACCTACCGTATCAGTCTGCTCTAAAGTAAAAGCGTGCAGAATCCTACATTTTCGATCTCTACCTCGCTGAAAAAAGACTGCTGCAGGATGACCTGTGCCGGGATCGACACCTATATGTAGGGGTAGGAGTGGGTCAAACAACTGATTTTGCTTTTGGTGCTTATCATAATCAAAACCCCAAAAGACAGGCTTTCCTTTAGCAACATCCCAGTTAAGACCATGCTCCAAGCTAAAAGAAGTCTCACCAATCTCTTTAATCTTAGCTTCGCGCCATGCTTCTTGCTTCTCTGGATGTGCCCAGTGGCTTACCGAGAGCACACAGTGACCTTTAGTATTAAACTTCTTAGTAACACCTTTCGATAATTCGATTGGTGGGACCATCGGATCAATCGTTTTTGCAATTAAAAGCTTCACAGCCAGTGCGTACTCTTCAGCATTTGGCGTCGTAACTCCAATTATCTTTGAATTAGGAGAGTTCATAGACTCCATCGAAGATCTGATTAACGATTCTTGGTGGTCTTGAAACGCAATTTCATCCAACCATAGCTCAGCACCCGTCTTACCACGGGATCCTTGACCGCTGGAGCTCATTCCAGTCATTAAAGTTCCTCTACTGGGATTCTCGATTGATAAAGAGCGGAAAATCAATTCTGGGATTGGAAAAGCTTGATCCAATCGGTTGTAAGCTTCTTCAAACCTAGTCTTAATCACGTCTCTAACATCAGATTCCACTCTAGAACCGTAAATCAAGCGAATATCCTTACCATACATTAGCTTCCACAAGAACCTTGCAACCATATACCAAGTGACAAATAGCTGACGGGACTTTTCAACCCAAGTAATTCGCTCTGCTTCAATCGTTTCGTGCAAAGACTTGATATAAGCAAACTTTGGAGCAACACGCTCTTCACCACGACCCTCATCCTTAGTAAAGAAATTGTCAAAAAACCACAGCAAAAAGTCTTCAGACCACAACTGCACCCGTTGCTCCATCAACACCGGATCATTAGCAATAGCCTGGAGCGCTGGATTTTTGGTTTGAATCATTAGAAATCCTCAGTGTACCTTGCAAACAACCATAAACTGCGAAGTTGAAGTTTAAAAACCCCTGGATCGCGGCATAGCATCGCAGCATCCAAATCCCTAATTACACTAGCCAATTCTGACCAATTAATCACAGCATCCCTCTAAAAAACAAGTAACCCGTCACAACAAATAACGCCACGACAACGAGAATGTCAATAACCTTATCAAACCAAGTCGACGTCTGCACCTTAGCCATTCCTTTATTCAACTTCCGGTAAATAGCCTCGTTGCTTATCCGACTACCCTTACTTACAAAAATAGACCTCTTACTTACATTCGTATCCGCTTTATATGAGCTCATATCCATCTCCTTCTCTCAACTCAGCAGCAACATTCCGTAACTGCTTAGAATCTTTCTTATTCTCCATAATCACATTAAACACGTTGTTATGAGTGACTTGCATTGCCTCCAGTGGCTT
>JAYVUR010000293.1:0-10105 GCA_043787715.1 Candidatus Melainabacteria bacterium | reverse complement strand
TTCTAATCCTGGTGAGTGTAAGATTAACGAGGTTAAGGATAACTGGATAAGGAAAAGTATTCTAAGAAAATTGGTTGGCTAAACTAGGGACAGCTCAGTCAGTCACGTTTTTGCTATGCCCAACAGACTGTATTAAAATCACAACGCTCACAATGCTTACGCTCAGTGGTTTTATCGAAGCACTGTGATTTAATAGCAGTCACCACTTCTTCTATAGTGTTGCCTAGTTTACTAAGATCTTCATCAGATACAGCAATAGCTTGCTTATTGAATTTACCACTGCTGTCGCTCTGTACGAAATCTATCTCGCCGCGCAACATCTCATACTTAAACAGCCCAGCCTTACGCGCTAGATCCACTAGCAATCTATAGAAGACTATCTGTCTATGGTAGTCACCATCTGGCTTAAGCGAAGATGATTTAGTGCTTGGGTTACCAGTCTTATAATCGACTACTATGGCTTTGCCATCTGGGCTGATTTCTATTTTATCGAGCTTACCCTCTAATTCAGTACCCTTATAGCTCAGTCCTTGATGCCCGAAATTATACTCTAATAAGATCTCACCAGCATTATAAAGCTCTTGTTTATAGTGATTGAAATATTCGCTCAGCACTTGCTTGCCGCGCTCAAGGCTATCATTATGATCCTTGCTATTCATATTCTCTTCAGTTAATCTCTGCTCGAAACTACTAAGCAAATGCTTGAGATCAGCCGCGCTATCCTTACTACCAGCACGGATGCAAGTACCCAGATCGAATAGCGCTCCATGCACAGCCGTACCGAAGCATGCATGTTTGGTTTTAGCAGCAGGTACGCGCAATAGATTCTGGTAGAAGAACAAGCGCGGACACCTCAAATAATTATTCAAGTGAGTGACGGATAATCTATAACCGGATAATATATTATCTATGAAATCACGCTCCAAGGATAATATATTATCCGTATTATCCACGTAAGCGAACTGAGCAGCCAAGGTCTCAAGTTCAGTCTCTGAGCTGGTTCCAACTATTACGATTTCACAGACATTCTTGTCGAGCTCAGCGATAAACATACTTGCTTGCACCGAACTGCCCTTCTCATTACTAGCATGATAACTAATATTAGCTTGCTTGCGGGCTCTTGTTAGGGCGACGTAGAAGAGGCGGCGTTCTTCGTCGTTAGCGTCGTCCTGAGTGCAACGAAGGACCCCAGTACTTTGCGCAATACATAGGGATCCTTCGCTTTGCTCAGGATGACGATTGCTACGGTCGGGATGACTGACTAGCAGCGGTGGCAACTTAATCTTAGCTCTTGCGACTTTATTACCCCAAGACTTATCGATGCAATTATAAATATAGACATGGTCGAACTCTAAGCCTTTAGCGGCATGTGCACTCATCAGCTGAACAGCATTCACTGAGCTAGTTATAGACTTAGTAGCTATCTTAGTATCAGTCTCTATCGCGGTATCGACGTAGTAGATGAAATCCTCAAGATCAAAACGAATACCAGTGTCATTAGCGCGTTGATGACGTAGCTTACTAGTTCTTAGTGGTGAACCACTACTTACCAATTGTTTGATTTCATTAAATAAAGTACTAAGGTTATTAATCTTAGTAATACGATCAGCACTATTAAGCGCATAACCAAGATAATTAAAGTCACGGATAACTTTTTCGAATAATAATTCGAAATTAAGATTAGCACTATCCTGATTAGCTCTAAGAATCGCTGCTGCAAAGGCTTCGAACTTAGGGGCAGTCAATAGATAATCGAAGAGATTGAGATGAAGTTTGCGCGACTCACTAGTGGCCTGTAGTACATCATGCTGGCTTAGACCTGCTAGCAGTTGCGACTCACGCAAGAAATTATAATTTAAAAGATTAAATAATAGTGCGCCATTACTAGGTTTAGCTATCACCTTAAACAGATCGATAAGTTGCAAGATCTCAAGATTATCGAAGATATTTTCCTGACCCTTGATGACATAGGGAACTTGCGCGCGATAAAGCGCAGTAGCAATAAGCTTGGAGTGCTTATGCTCTCTATAAAGCACGGCGATTTCATTAGCCGGGACGCCTTGAGCGAGCAGCAAGCCTATCTGCTCGGCTATTTTATAAGCCTCTTCAAATACAGTATTATAAGCAACAATTCGCACTGGACTAGGTTCAGCATCACTACGGCTAATTAATTGCTTGTCTTGCGCTAGCCTAGCTTCATTATGAGCGATGCAGGAAAGAGCAGCATCTAGTATCTGTTGTTGACTGCGGTAATTGTATTTAAGAACTATTTCAGTTAGATGATTTTGATAACGTGACCTAAAATCAAAAATATTTTCAACCGATGCTCCCTGAAACCGATAGATAGATTGATCATCATCACCTACAACGAATAAATTAGGATTGTCTTGATAGTAAGAACTAAGTAAACGTAAAATCTGGTTCTGTGAACCATTGGTATCCTGATACTCATCAGCTAGTATGTATTGGAATTGCTCCTGATACTCGGCTAATAGCTCCGGCTGGCTTTCAAGCTTAGCTATCACCCTTAAAATCATATCTTCGTAGTCGTAAAGTCTACGGCTAGCTAGTTCACTGTTGTAGCGCTGATAGATTTGCGCTAAAGCCAACAGGCGCGGTGAATTCTTCTCAGCATCAGTAATAAAAGCCTTAATCGCGTCTCTGAACTCGCGTAGATTCTCAGACTTGGCGTAGAGATTGTAGATGTAGTTATAGTAGTCGTTATCACGATTGTCATCCTGAGCGCGTAGCGCGAAGGATCCTTGTTGTGTGACGACATGGGGATCCTTCACTGCGTGAGGGATAGCAGAAAGGTGACTGATGTCACGTTTCTGCGCTTTTAGCACAGACCTATAATCATCGCTATTGGGATCCTTCGCTCCGCTCAGGATGACAGATAGTTGCTCAAGATAGACCTGCATATCAGCAAGTTCAGGCTTAGGCTTCTGGCGCAAATCTATAGCGCCAATAGCATCCAATACATGCCTAGTCTTAGCTATATAGTCATTAAGCTGAGTAGTAGCAGCGAGCAAAGTTTCAGGACTGATATATTCTTTCTTGAGATTTTGCAAACTATAACGAATCTCATTACGATACAGATATGGATCACCAAAGGGTTTCAGCGCATTATTAGCATCAAGCTCATCGATAAGCTGGTTGATCAGTTCGGCTTGCTCTAGTTCAGAGATAGGATTAAGCCTCGTAAAAATCTCTGGGTGGCTTTGTATCACTTCATTACAGAAGGAATGAAAAGTATGCACCCTAACTTGATAGGCAGCAGTTCCGATAATGCTCAATAATCTTTCGCGCATCGCCGCCGCCCCACTCTCAGTGAAGGTCAAGCAGAGTATATTCGCTGGGTTCATTTGCAGGTCTGGATTCTGCAAAATATTAGCGATACGCATCGCAAGTATCTGGGTCTTACCAGTGCCGGGTCCAGCTATTACTAGCACCGGTCCTTCAGTGCTGGTCACAGCAGCTTGTTGCTCAGGGTTAAGCCGCGCAAATAAAATCTGGAACTGGTCCATTTCTTGCGCTGGAGATTTATTAATCACTAGATACTAGTTTAACAAGACTTACTTCTTGTCAGATTTAGCGGCTTTGGCAGCATCGTCAGTAGCAGCTTTAGCGGCATCAGCAGCCTTAGCAGCTTCTGCGGCTTCTGCAGCCTTAGCTACATCAGCAGCAAGCACAAGCTCGTGATCTATCTTACGAGTCTCTGCTTTACAGATGATTTCAGTATCAGGATCAAGAATCTCAATACCATCAGCTAGTTTAAGATCAGCAAAAGTAATATGATCAGTCTCAGTTACAAGAGCACTGATATCAACTTGAATAGAATCAGGGATTTGGTTCGGTAAGCATCTGACGTGAGCCTCCTTGTGCCCGACGAACAAATCAGCACCATTACGCACTGCTTCAGAAACACCTACAAACTCGAATACTACACGAGTATTAAGCTTACGAGTCTTGTCGATTCGATAGAATTCTATGTTTTGTACGCTACCGTCGATGTAGTTCTTCTGTACGTTCTTAATAAGAGCATCAATAACTTCAGCACCAGTCTCTTCAAGGCGCACCAAGTGAGTGTATTCCTTGAATGGCACTCGGCGGAAAGCGCGGGCATTTAGCTGTATATTACGGCTTTTGAAGTTTGGCCCATAAATAGTAGCCGGTATAAACCCTTCGCGTCTTAGCGCTCCCGGTTTGATTGAATTGTCTCTAGTTTCGATTTCAATAGTAACTGCCATGCTGTCTTGACCTCTTATTTTGCAGTGGATGATTCTAGCATGGGCTTCTGGGGCGGAAAATTAGATGATTGTGATGATAATGGGCTTGACAGGAGCAAGATAAGATGTTATTATGCATTAATATGGACAGGCTAGATTCAAGAACAGGAGCATTTACGGTAGCTGGAAGAGTACCACCAAGACCGGCAGACCTAGCTAAACGTAGAGCAGAGGCTGCGAAACCTCGCCCAACTGTTCCAGCAGTAGACCCAGAGCAAACTACTCAGGAAACTAAATATCAAAGAGTTGGGGCTGAGACTGAAATTTTATTAAGGAAGCTGCAGAGTGACTTTGCTGGAGAGGTCGCAGAATTTAGCATTGTTAAGCCGTCCAATCAATCCTCGGTAGGAGAGATTATTGCGGGCGTGACATCTTTTTTTAGAAGAGAAGAACCTACGGTGGAGGGCATGACTTTTAATTATCCGCATATTGATGTGAAGACTGGTACTGCTCACACACCAGCCCTTTTAGCTCAAGTTATACGGGACGTGCTTAAAGCAAATCCTACTTTTAGATTTGATGTCGTGGTTGGTCAATCAAATGATATTCATATAGTCCATTTGTGGGATCAGAATGATGATAAAGAGCCGGGGATCTAGTACAAACCCCTAGTATAGTTAACCCAATCTCTCACCCATAAGTCTAGTCTTCAGCCTATTATTCTCCGGGCAAGATATACCTAAGCTGCTTTGCGGCTTATATATCTTATGGCACTTGCTCCAGTCCAAAACTCTAGCGCCGTTACAGCTCTGCTTGCCGCAAGTCAGCAGACTGCTAATACTGAAGATACCAGCGGCCAAGTTAAAGCTTCTGCAACTAAAACAGTACGACAAGAAGAAAGCAAGTTAAATTTTTTTGAACAATTCAAACTCAATATCCGCCAACAAAGTGATGTTAAACCAAGCTTCCAGCAGCTTGAGCAGCGTGCCTCTGATATCAGACGCATGGGTGCGTTTTTAGAGAAGCATCCTATGCCAGAGATGGTCAAGGACTATGTCGGACAAGTGCGTGATTTAATGAACGACCTGCGTGATAGTGCTTACTCAGCCAATAAGCGCGACGGATTATTCCAGAAGATAGACGTTATTGATGATAAGCTGGATGCTCTTGCCGACAAGGTACTTAGCGAAGAGAAGGATGGCTTGCAATTAGCTCATTCTCTCGGTGAGTTGCAGGGTTTGCTTATTGATGTTTTTGTTTAAGATGCTAACTTAGCAGCAGCTTGGGCTCTTGAAGCCAAAGCTTCCAAGAGATATTTTATCCGTCCATTAAGGAATTGTAAGCCTCGACCACCCGTAAATTTATTGAAGTCAGCTGATCTGTGTTCGGTTGGCTGTCCTTTGCTGAGATCTGTGAATAAAGCTCGCAACGCTTCTCTGATACTTTCACTACTCGCAATATAGCCATCTGGAAGAGTGATGCCTAGTTTTGCCATTTCAAGAATATATTTATCTAGGTCAAGAGCATATTGGCTCTGTTTCGGATTAAGCTTTAATTCTAAAACACTATTCACAAAAACTTGTTTATCCGATAAATTCGCCTCTGTGCGAGCGGCCCTCACTTGTCGAATATCTAAGTAGCGACTAGGATTATTCTGTTTTAATAATGAGATAATTTGATTACCATAATCTTCAAAATGGACACCTTGGGCAAGTAAATCATAACCATGCTCAAATAGAAATATTTTGTCATCATCATTAGGTTTGCTAATAGGTTGGATTCGGCTAAACCTTTTGTAAATCTCATCAAGGGTTGGATTACCAGTTTTCTCGTGGTACTTCAGAGAATATAAAGGTTTTATTTTAGGCATGACAGCTAATAATAACACGCTCCTTATCTTGAAATCAAGCTTTAGAGGATAATATTTTGCTAGAATAAGTCCCATGGCACACGAAGTAACAGATTCAACATTCGAAGCAGAGGTTTTGCAGTCCGATATCCCTGTAATGGTAGATTTTTGGGCACCATGGTGTGGTCCTTGTAGAGCGCTAGCACCGGTTTTGGATCAATTGTCTGAAGAGTATGCTGGCAAGGTTAAGATCCTTAAACTCAATACTGATGACAATCCCGAGTCAGCAGTGAAGTTTCGCATCAATAGTATTCCTAACCTTATATTTTTTAAGGGCGGCAAGCTAGTGGATCAAGTGATAGGCGCGCAGGACAAAGCGGCGCTTAAGGTTAAGCTTGATAGTCTGAATTAATTACTTCACACCAGTAGAACCGAATCCACCAGCACCTCTGAGGTTTGCTGTTTTGTTTGGCATCTCAGTAATAATTTCAAAGTCAGCTTGAATCACTGGAGCGAGCACGCCTTGCGCGATACGGTCACCATTACGAGTGACGAAATCTTCAGTGCCATGATTAATAATTAGTATCTGAAGCTCACCGCGATAATCACTATCGATAGTGCCAGGTGTATTAGTAAGAGAGACACCATTCTTGTATGCGAGTCCAGATCTAGGACGCACTTGCAATTCATAACCGGGTGCTATCACCATCTTAAGACCAGTTGGTATCTTGGCGCGCTCGCCAGCTTTAAGAGTGTAAGCGAAACCATCACTCGCTGAGCCAGCACCCCATTCATCTTGATTCCAAAAATAAGCTCTAATATCGAAGCCAGCAGCACCAGCGCTTTCGTAGCGCGGGGTTTGCACTTGGTCGACTATTTTAAAGAGTTGAAGTTTGTGGGACATAGTGTCCACCATTGTAACCCAGATCTAATATTCATAACTCTCGCTCTCAGGCAACACCATGATTAGAAGTGTCCCGAGAACCATGTCATAGAGCAGTGGATAGAAACTGAGCCCCATGAAATTATCAAAACTCAAACGACCACTAATAAGCAGATACATAAATCCGCAAACATGAGCAACTACAATAGCTACTACCGAGAAATTCTTAATATAGCGAAAGCCGAACATCGATAGTGGTATATGTTTCCAAAAAAATCCTAATAAAGCTAGAGGTATAAGACAAAGCAAATAACCAAAACTAGCTTCATGTACATAAGTAAAACCACCACCATAAGTGAAGACAGGCAGACCACTAAGTCCTATTACTAAATAAATCATCACTGCAATAAGAGCATAGTTGCGACGGAATAACTGTGTCAGTAAAAAACAAGTGATAAACAATAACGGGTAGTCATAACCCATGATCGGTACCTGCACAAACGCCGTTAGCGTTAGCATGCTAAAACAAAAAGCAACTTTAACAAGTACGTCAGCCACGTACACACTCTACTATATGACTAACACCAAGTCCATAATACTCCAAAAGTTCTTCAGCCTTACCAGATTGTCCGAACTTATCTGCCACACCCATCTTCGTGAAACGAGCTGCTATAGCGCGCTCAGCAAGCGCGCTTGCCACTAGATCACCAAGTCCGCCAAGTATATTATGCTCTTCGATAGATATTATCCGCTTAGTCTTAGCTGCAGACTTAGCTATAGTCTCAGCATCAAAAGGTTTAATAGAAGCTGAGTTAATCACTTCAGCGCTAATACCTAGAGCAGCAAGCTCTTCAGCTGCCTTCATTGCCGTACTAACCATAACCCCGCAAGCTACTAGAGTGACATCAGTACCACTGCGAATAATATTTGCTTTACCGATCTGGAACTTATAATCCTCACCGAATAACACCGGTACTTTGGATCTGCCGAGACGCACATACGTAGATCTGGGATCAGCAGCGATACTACGGATAACCTGATCAGTCTCAGTGGCGTCAGCTGGTACTATCACCACCATCTCAGGTATCACACGCATAATAGCTAGATCTTCTATAATCTGGTGACTAGCTCCATCCTCACCTACTGTAAGTCCAGCGTGACTAGCGCAAACCTTCACGGGAAGATGGTTATGAGCGACAGAATTACGTACGAATTCCCAGGCTCTACCAGTTGCGAACATCGCGAAGCTACTTGCGAAGGGGATCTTGCCCATACGTGCTAAGCCAGCAGCGGTGCCGATCATATTAGCTTCAGCAATACCCATATTAAAGAAACGCTCAGGAAATTCCTTGGCGAAAAACTTAGTCATAGTACTGCCACTAAGATCAGCATCCAGTACTACTACGTTAGGGTTCGTTTTGCCAAGCTCAACCAGAGTGGCTCCGTAGGCTTCTCTGGTGGCGATCATATCGCCAAGTTTATAGTTGCTTTTGAGTTCTGTTGTTTGACTTGCCATTTTTTATTATTTCAATTCTGCTAATGCCTTCTCTAATTCTTCAGTCTTCGGCGCTATACCGTGCCACTTGACTTGATCTTCCATAAAACTAACACCCTTGCCTTTAGATGTATTAGCAATAATTACAGTTGGTTTGCCACCCTCAAAATACTGCGCGCGCGGTTCAGCGGTATTAGTACCATATTTCGCATCAGCGTTAACATGAGTCATTAGCGAACCTAGCTTATAAGCCTCTTCTAGAGCAGTATCTATAGCATTAATATCGTGACCATCTATTTCAAGCACATTCCAACCGAAGGCTTTAAATTTATCACTAAGCGGATCCACTGACATAGTCGTCTCAGTCCAACCATCAAGTTGTATACGATTGCGATCGACAAAAGCCACTAAGTGCCCTACTTTATAATGCGCAGCAGCCATAGCAGCTTCCCAGTTAGAACCTTCTTGCAGCTCACCATCACTTAGTATGACGAAGACTTTGCGTTTAGGTTGATGACCTTGATCGAGCTTGATAGCAAGTGCACAACCAAGAGCATTCGGCAAACCATGACCCAGTGAACCGGTCGACATCTCTACACCCGGGACACGCATACGATCTATGTGTCCTTGGAAGGGAGAACCCAAGCGGCGGAAACTAAGAGTATCAGCAAGCGAGACGAACCCAGCTAGAGCCAATGTTGAATAAACGGCTGGTGAAGCGTGACCCTTACTAACGACAAGAATATCGCGCTCTGCCCAGTCTGGATTCTTAGGATCGTACTTAAGATGTCCGCCGAAATAAAGTGTCGCTAGAATATCAGCGATAGATAGCGAACCACCGGGGTGACCAGAATTAGCTGCGTGCACCATTTTTAGTGAGTTGCAACGGATTTCTTTGGCTTTAGTTTCTATTAGTGTTTTGTTCATTAGTTATTGCTTAGTTTACAGAAGTCACGTAACTCCGTATAGGACTTGATTTCACTAGCCTTAGGAGTCTTACGACCTATAGATTTGAAGCCGCTCAAGATGCCATTAAGCCCCGAGTAACTACGATGCTCATAATTAATCATGCGCTTGGCAAATTTGGGGTTCTCTTCTCCAAGATCTATATAACCTTGCTCCTCACCGATCAGCGAACTAAAACCTCTTTCAGACGGTGCGTAGAACATAAAAACATAAGGTTTACCAGCTTCCACTTCACCAGTGCTAAATGCTGATTGCATTTGCGCCCATTCTTTGATTATGATTTGTTTGCCGGTGACACCTCGCAAACCCTCGATTACGTCGAACCACAAAAGCCTCACATCAGTCTCGCGTTCACGCAAGACCTTAGAATCTATAAACTTACCTTTGAAAATCATGCCAGCACTATTAATTGCATCATCAAGGGTAAGAGCTTTAGTTATGGCATGTCCGGTACCGCTTAGTTTGACCACCTCAGCTGCCACTGGCTGAAATGCAAGAATCACGGCTAAAATAAGGCTCAACAGGGGCATAAGCCTTATTCTAGCAGGCTCTATAAGTAGTCGCTTAGATTACCATCTTCAAGTATTTTACCCTTGAGTTTACGCAGGGCTTTGGCTTCTATTTTTTTAACATGAGCTTTAGTGATCTCAAGAATTTCTGACACTTCTTCAAGTGTGTACATG
>JAYVUR010000292.1:0-5194 GCA_043787715.1 Candidatus Melainabacteria bacterium | reverse complement strand
TGCAAATATTTGTGATTTGGTTGGCGCTGATGTGACAGAAGTCATGCATGGCATCGGTAGTGATTCGCGCATCGGTAATAAATTCCTCAATGCTGGTATTGGTTGGGGTGGAAGTTGTTTCGGTAAGGATGTGCAAGCGATAATCAAAATCGCTGAAGAGTATGGTTATCACCCTGAACTCTTAGAAGCGACTAAGACTGTGAATTATAAGCAGCGTGACCTTGTCGTGAAGCGCCTGCAAAAAGAACTTAAAATAGTTAAAGGCAAGAAGATCGGTCTTCTTGGGCTAGCCTTCAAACCCAATACTGATGACCTTCGCGATGCGCCGGCGCTGGATATAGCTAGGGCTCTAACTAAAATGGGCGCTCTGGTAAGAGCGATAGATCCTATCGCCATGTCTCATGCGCGCACGCAGAATCCTGATCTTGATATTCAATACATGAGTAGCGTAGATGAGCTTGTTGATGGGCTTGATGCGCTTGTGCTTGTTACTGAGTGGGACGAGTATAAGAATCTACCTATGAAGAAGCTTCTAGAAAAAATGAGCGGAAATATTTTTATTGATGGTCGCAATCAATATGAGCCGCGCGAACTTAAAGCGCTAGGTTTCAACTATATAGGTATAGGCAGGCACTGATGCGTATACTTCTTACTGGTGGCGCTGGATTTATTGGATCGCATCTCGCTGAGAGGCTGCTCGCTGATGGGCATGAAGTTATCATTCTCGATAATCTGGTTACTGGTAACTATAATAATATTAAGCATCTAGAATCCAATCCAGGATTTAGTTTTATCGACCATAATGTTTCTGAGTTTATTCGCATTGATGGACGTTTGGATTGGGTGATGCACTTCGCGAGCCCGGCTTCACCGGTAGACTTCGAGAAACTAGCTATTCCTATTCTTAAAGTTGGTAGTCTTGGTACTCATAACGCACTTGGCGTGGCGCTGGACAAGCGCGCGAAGTTTTTTATCGCCAGCACGTCTGAAGTCTATGGTGATCCACTGGTGCATCCGCAGCATGAGGATTATTTCGGTAACGTGAATCCTATCGGTCCTCGGGGAGTATATGATGAGTCCAAACGCTTTGCTGAAGCCATTACTATGGCTTATCACAATAAACATGGTTTAGATACTCGCATTATTCGTATTTTTAATACTTATGGTCCGCGTATGCGTGCTAATGATGGACGAGCGATTTGTACCTTCGTTAATCAGGCTTTGCGCAATGAAGATATATCAGTATTCGGTGATGGATCGCAGACTCGTAGTTTCCAATACGTTGATGATCTAGTTGAAGGTATAGTGAGACTTATGGGTGTGGATTATAATCAACCTGTTAATCTTGGTAACCCTGTGGAGATGACACTTCTAGAGCTCGCTGAGAAAATCAGAGACTTCACTAAATCTTCTTCGGGCATCATCTTTAAGCCTTTACCTGAGGATGATCCCAAGCAGCGTCAGCCAGATATATCACGCGCGCGCAAGCTGCTAGATTGGGAGCCTAAGATTAGTTTAGATGCTGGGCTGGAGAAAACTGTTAGTTATTTCAAGCAGCTTGTTGCATAGCAATCTACTAAATCAAATCTAAATCTATCGCAGTATTGGTTAATAAACCATGCTCGCTAGCAAGTTGATACATCAGTTCTATAGATTTAATATCCTCATCACTCAGTGCAAGCGTCTGCTGATTAACATACATAGAAATATATTCGCGCGCTTTAGCATCATCCAAATCATTCTTAGCGAATGTGCGCGCGTAATCGAGAGTCTCATCAAGATTATCAAGCCCCCACTGAATAGATTCGCGCATTAATTTAGCTAGTTCTTGCTTCTGGGCTAAATCTCTGCGGATAACATTGCAACCTAGTGGCATACTAAGCCCGTTGCTCATCTCATGCCACCAAGCGCCAAGATCCACTAATAATGAGTATCCTAGCTCTTGGTATTTAAGCTGCGATTCGTGAATTAATAGACTTGCATCTACTTCGCCGCGCTCTAGTAAGTCGAATATTTCATCGAACTTACAAAACACCGGCGTAAAATTTCCGCCTAATTGTTTTTGATATATTTGCAGCACTAAATACGCGCTTGTAAGCTTGCCGGGGATAGCGATGCGTAAATTTCTAAAATTAGCTCTGGTGCAGATTTGCTTAGCAAGGGTCGCGCTGCCAACTACTCTCGGTCCATAATTTTTGCCTGCCATAGATGCGCCTGATTTAAGTATTTGATAGCGGTCAGCGACATGAGCGTAAGCATGGAACGACAGCGCACAAATATCCGCGGCTCGCTCCTCTAAGGCTGCCTGATTAAGCAATTCTATTTCAGCACTGCTATACGAGAACTCCAAATCTGCTGGCAGAGGGATTTTGCCATACTGCATGGCAAAAAACATAAAAGCATCATCAGAATCGGGGCTGTGGGCTATGCTGATTTGGGTTTTGCAGCTACTAGTCATCTCAAATGATTATGGTAGCAAATTAAGCAATCAACTTCGAACTAAAATACGCAAACCCATTAAGTTCAGGTTCGAACAGTACAGTTATCCATTTGGGATAGAGACCATAAGCGAGAGCAAGTCCAAGCAGTATAGCTAAGACCACGAGTTCTGCTGCGCGCGCGTCTTTGAGTGCTGCCCAGCGAGGATTCATTTCTCCGTAAAATACGCGCTGATTAGTCCAGAGCATGTAAGCAGCTGTGAGCACTACACCAAGAGCCGCAATGGCTGTTGCAATCTTAAATACATCAGTGCCAAGCGTGGCTGTATAAGCACCGTAGAACACCAGCGACTCACCGACGAAACCAGATAGTCCGGGCAATCCCAGATTCGCCATACAAGCAAGCAAAAACACGAAGAATATTCGCGGCATTACTTTCGCTAGTCCACCGAAGTCACCAAGTTCGCGAGTGTGAGTGCGCTCGTAAACCATACCGACTAGCATGAACAGTGCTGCTGAAATTAATCCATGCGAGAACATTTGGAATGCTGCGCCGGTGAAGCCCGCAGTATTGAGCGAAGCTAAACCGAGAGTAATAAAACCCATATGCGAGACGCTTGAATAAGCGATGATTTTCTTGAAGTCAGTTTGTATTAAAGCTACGTAAGCTCCATAAATAATATTGAAGGCGCCTAATATAGCAAGGAAGCCTGCGTATTTAACTACAACCACTGGGAAGAATTCTAAGCCGAAACGAATAAGTCCGTAGCAGCCCATCTTGAGTAAGATACCTGCAAGTAGCATGGAGACTGGCGTTGGCGCTTCTACGTGCGCGTCAGGCAGCCAAGTATGAAAAGGTACTGAAGGTAGTTTCACTAAGAAACACAAAGCTATAGGTACGAAGATGGCAGTTTGTACTGCTGGACTCAGACCATTAGCAAGCTTGGCGAGGTCCACCATATCGAAACTGGCAAAACCAGTTGCTGACAAGAGTCCAAATAAACCCAGAAGAAGAAGTACTCCCGCTGCGAAGGTGTATATAAGGAATTTCATCGCCGCGTAGTTGCGGTTCTTAGAGCCCCAAATCACAATAAGGAAATACATTGGCACTAGTTCAAGCTCCCAAGCGAGAAAGAACAAGAAAATGTCTTTTGCCATGAATACCGTATTAACAGCGATGGCTAGGGTGAGTATCAGAGCATAATAGAGACGCGGCTTTTGCTGTTCAGCGATTGGCTTACTGGCAATAATTGCGCAAGGCAGTAAGATGCCCATCAGTAGTAGCATTGAGAAGCCTAAGCCATCTACACCGAGTGCGAATTTGATATTGCCAATCCAGTTGTAGCTCTCCACTAGCTGCAAGCCGCTGGCTGTAGTATTAAATAGTTTGAAGTATTGCACTAGGTTAATCACCAGCGCACCCAAGCTGCTTAATAGGGCTACAGTTCTAGCTTTGCGCTCGCAGAGAGGCAAGAAGCTGATAGTTAAAGTACCAAGGGTTAAAACCCATAGTATTAAAGATAATGAATGTGTACTTATGTATTCCATGGTTACTCTTATAAGCTAACACGGAAACGCCCAGTCGCAAAGTATATGCTAGTATCTATTTTCGCTCGCGGTCAGATAGCTCAGTCGGTAGAGCAGAGGACTGAAAATCCTCGTGTCGGCAGTTCAATTCTGCCTCTGACCACCACTTTATGGTTCGATTAAAACCAAATGAAATCGAAGCTATTAAGTCCTCAGTACTTAAGTTTTTGCCTGGTGCTGAAGTCTATTTATTTGGCTCGCGAATTGATGATTCTAGGGCTGGTGGTGATATAGATTTGCTTATATATAGCCCGGCTACTTCTGAACCTGATTTGGATACTAAGACTAAAATTCACTGGTCTATTCTTGAGCAGATAGGTGAGCAGAAGCTTGATATGATTTTTACGGATAGCTTGACTAAGACTAGCTTTATTGAGTTAGCTAGTAGTAAAGGCATTAGATTATGACTGACCCTGCTCTAATTAAATTACTTAAAGAAGAGCTTGAGCTCTTGGATAAAGCTGCTATTAGGCTTAAGTCTTCTTATGATGAGTGTTCTTCTTTGGATTTTTCTTCCGGGCTTGATGAGAAAGATCTTGTTCTTTGTGAAGCTTTAGTTTCTCGCTTTGCAAGGCTGAGTGATTACCTCGTTAAAAACATTTTTCGTCTAATTGCATCAATTGAGTTGCTTGAACCTGAATCATTTATTGACGTGCTTAATTTCGCAGAGAAACATAGATTACTCTCTAGCGCCGAATCTTATAGAGCCATTCGTAAATTGCGTAATCAAATCGTGCATGAATACCAAGATAGCGAATATTTGCAAATAATTCGTGATGTGATTGTAAGGGCACCTGAGTTAGATGACGCCATTGCTAAGACGGCAATATATTGTCGCAAATATTTCTAAGAGTTAGCTCAAACTCTAGCATTCTTGTTCTGTACTACTGTTTGTTGCTTTGGTTTTGCTAGACCTAGTGCCTTTAGCAATGCTTGCTTATTCTCTTCAAGCTTTTTCTTGGTATCCGGATCTTCAGTGCCAGAACTACTTAATAATGTGTCGTTGCGTCCTTGTAATGCGTTGCGCTCGTCTGTTAGTTGATTGAAATTATCCATGAATTGTTGATTTCTCGTGACTACTCAGCCCTAAGCAAAGGCTAGATTGCCGAGAAATAGCTTTTGGCAGGCTTCTAGGGCATGAAGTCCTTGTTTTTTAGCTGTTTCTATTG
>JAYVUR010000291.1:0-4574 GCA_043787715.1 Candidatus Melainabacteria bacterium | reverse complement strand
CCCAGGACCTAGTGCAATGGATCGCCACGCCGCTTCGCGGCTCGCGATGACAGGCTTTGTTCCTGCCTCGCATTGACGGGTTACAATGGCTCTCGTATGAGTAGAACAGTACTTATCTCAGGCGGCAGCCGCGGTATCGGTAAGACTACGGCTGAGTTACTAACAGCCGAGGGTTATAAAGTCTATGCGCCGGGTTCGCGCGAGATGGATGTCTTGTCTGAGGAGGCGGTGGCTAGCTATATAGAGAGTTTGCGTAGTGGATTGCTTCGCTCCGCTCGCAATGATAGTAAAAACGACCCCGACGGGTCGTTTTTACGCTTTCAGCGTGAGTGCACTAATCAAGAGCAAACTAGTAAACATCAACTAGACGCACTAGTGCTCAACGCAGGAATCTTCCACTCAGCAGCGATTACTGATTATAAGTTCACGGACTGGCAGCGAGTGATAGATGTGAATCTCAATGGAGTGTTCAGGGTGCTGAGCGCGGCCTTGCCCCTGATGACTCTAGATGATGGTAAACGCAGGCAGATAGTTATCATCTCGTCGGTGAGCGCGCGCGGTGAAGCTTATGCGTCAGCCTACGCTGCATCTAAAGCTGCGCTGATAGCTGCCGCCAAAGCTTGGGCGCAGGAACTTGCTAAGTATAAAATCAATGTCAATGTAGTGTCGCCGGGTTGGGTGCGCACTGATATGGCTTTAGAGATTCTTTCAACGCCAGAGCTTCAGCGTGATGCGCTCGGTGCGACGCTGACTGGTAAATGGATAGAGCCTCATGAAATCGCTGCTATGGTGGCCTATCTACTTAGTGATGCGGCTTGCAGTATTACGGGAGCGGAGATGGTTGTGGATGCGGGGGTTACTAGCTAGGTTTTATCAAGCGCTGAATAGGTACATTAAGAGAGTCTATTAATGTATCAACAAAGCCGTACATGCTATATGGTTTTGCTAGAAATGCTTTTGGTACATTGTTTAGAGATGGGTAAGTCCTCATTGCATTACTGTGTACGTCAGGATCCTTATTACCAGTAAGTCCTAATATTTTTAATCTACTGGATAATTTGCCATCTTCGGCAATAAGCTTATCTAAAAAAGCATATAATTTATCAGCACTCCCCCCGGGCATATTATAGTCGGTAATAATTACCAGTTCACGATCTTTATTTTCTGGTTGAGCAAGTAATTCTGGTAAAGCTCTACTTGCTTCTGTGGCATTTGCAAATGTTTTAATGTGGTCGGCAGAAACTCCTGCACGTTGTAGAATTTGTTGATTAAGATCTCTCATGTAGTCTTTATCATCAAGTATTAGGAATAATCGATTGACAGTATTCATAATTGTTAGGGCTTTGGTGCCACCAATCAGTATAGACAGCTTAACGAGGATAATCAAGCCTTATCTTAATCTATAATTATAATTTAATAATTTGCCTTCATTCTAAGCTATTTAAGCCCTTGTAATTATAATAAAGTTATAACCCCACCTCCCCCTAAAACCCTATATCTCTGCAGCCAAGAACACCGATATATCTTATTGATGTCATCTAGCCTAATAGCTGAAAAATACGCCCATGAAATGCATAGAACCATAGAGGCCCATTGTGAGACTGGCCTTTATGAAGCGTTGCAGGCTTCTAAGCTTGGCATGTCTAAGCTGAATCACGGCGCGGTGACTGGGCTTGATAATTTTAAAATTACTACGACTGCTTTAGAAAATTTCGATAAGGCGCTGCAAATCATCAACAAAAAACTTGCGGCGAAATCTGCTTCGCTGGGAATTTCACTGGCGCAAATTATACGCGGCGAGCTTGAGCTTTTGGTTAGCACCAAAACTTCAGCTGACCACGCGGTATCGACGCTTGCTGTCCTTCAGGATGTCGGCAAGTTCATCGAAACGACTATGGACGCGCTTGACTATATTGAGCAAATCAAAGGTCTGGTTAATCCTGGTTCGCAGGCTAGAGTGCCGGCGGGACTTAGGTCTGGAGTTGCTGATTTGTATAAGCTTGTGAGCCGCATATCTACTGAGTTGCAGAAAATTCTAGCTTCGGTGATAGCAGATTCTGATAACACAGCTAAAGCCTATATTTATAAATTCGTGCACACTTGGATTCATGCTGCGAAGCATCGTTATGATTTTTCTTTAGATACTTTGAATGAATTGGGTTTAAAGAAGAAATTAGATTAATCTAGAATCATAAGCCCAGTGCAGGACTGCTTGTCTTTGGCGTCTGCGGCAAGTGGTGTCACCCCGCAGGCAGTATTTTTTGATTTGTGCGATATGGCGGCGGATTGCTTTCCAGCGTTTGATTTGTCTTAGGTCCTCTTCTGGAATGCGGCGCCCCATATAGTAGCGGCAATACCACTGGAACCAACCGCGCGGATCTATAGGGTTAATCCAGCCTTTGCGCTGCCATTCTGCTAAAGGTTGCGAAGCGTCGATGCCGAAATAGTTCAGCTCTAGGCTATGACCAGGCTTGCCGTCAGGGTGCAAGCGAGCTTCTGAGAACCAATCAGCAGGAAACTCATCTCTGCAATCGCGCATATATCTGCCACCGAAGACACCCATAGTGAGCATTTCTTTAGGACTAAGTTCGGGCTTGAATTCAGGGTCGAAGTTTTTACCGATGGGCTCAACGAGTGAGTACTTGTAGTCTCGTTGCATTTTGTCGTTTACTAGAATAAGTTTTTTCGGCATTTTAGTATTCTGGATCTATTGTTGCAGTTTTCATCCATTCTACGCAACTAAGAATCATTGTGCGCATTTTTTCTGGACTCGCTTGAGTGCGGCGCCCGTGTCCGGGTAAGAGCCATGACCAATTATAATCAGCGAGCTTAGCGACTGAGTTTATTTGTTCTTCCCAAGAAAACCCACAATGTTCGCGAAAAGCATATATAGACTGTATTTTGTCAGAGTAGGCGATATGGTCGCCAGTAAATAGAAATTTATTACGGTATAAAAGGACTAGATGTCCCGGGCTATGTCCTGGTACCGGAATAAGGATTAAATCTTCAGCGATTTGGTTATTATGATCGTGGCTAATTAGAATTTCAGCTTCTGGGATATGCTTGGTGAGTTCTTTTGCGTGGATGATGCGCTTGGCATTGAAATGTTCGTGATATTTTTGGTGATCAGCGACATCGTCTCTGTGAGTGAGGAAGATGTAGGATATGCCACCCAGTTCCTCGAAGCGCTTAACTAGTGGCATTGAGAAGCGCGGCGAATCGATAAGTACATTGCCCTCAGGGCGCTGGATGAAATAACTAGCTGCGCCGTAGGATTTTTCTGAGTGGTACCGCAAGAAGTAGCCGATAGATGCTGTCGGGCAGGAGAGCAGAGCTTGAGCGGCTTTGGTTTTTTCGTTTTGATTTTTAGGTTGTTTGTAAACCACTGATTGTCCGTTTGCACGATTGAAAGTTGCAGGCGCCATCCATCTACAGGTATCGCAATCTATGCAAGTAGAATCCACGAAAAAGTCACCATCGATGTTTTCGGGGCGGCGTTTGCTGGGGGTGGCCATGGGTAAATTATAAGTGGAAGGTGGACTGGTGCGTGAGGGACTTAAAATGCCCCTGAAAAGTATTGCTGTGCTGGGATTAACTGGAATATCAATGACTTTTTGGGCTTGGCGATTGAAAGGTTTTGTTTGGCGGGCTACGTTGTTCTAAAGACCTTTTTCTTAGCAACATCTTAATAGAACGTAAGATAGCTCTTCATATGAAGGTTCAAGGCGCAATTAGATAGCTAGTTCGTGGGATCACGATGCAAGAAGCTATATAGATGTTCATAAGCCTCTTGCACGCTACGTTTTACTTTTGCAAATGTCATAGCAGAGATTAAGTCCATAGCGATATTGGACTTGTGTCCAGAAAGAACCATTTGGCCAGTATATGATCTTTTATCGTTATATCGAAATAGCCATACATCAAGGCAAAGCCCGTCATTATCACAACAAACAGGCTCGGGGGATAATATTAAGGCTAATTGGTCTTTGTTCCTGCCAATGTAAGATACAGTACTGATAAGTGTTTGAGAATCACGGTCTGCGCTAAGATCTTTGTGTAGGTTTCTAAGTAGTACTTCTATCTTGGAATCTAGATTGTCGTCATGTCGTAGTAAATCTACTTCGGTAATATCATTCGCCCATGGGATTTCTTCGGCTTGATTTTTAGATGGGGGGCGATATAAGCGATGATGCTCTATGGCGCTTTCATTAATTAGCCTGACTCCTAATGCTCTAATATTGCAGTGTAAGGTTTGCATTCTAATATCCTTAGTTAGTTACCGTAAGCTTTTCCAGTAGTTTTTTTACGTCATTAAGTTTCTCTGATATAGGTGTCAAATACCAGCTATATTTCGACTTTGGTATTCTTGCTTGAAATAGAGGAATTAGTGGTAGATATTTTCAGCTGATCTTCTCGCTCTCTTAGCTTCATTTGTGTTAGCCATGCTTGGTAAATTTGGTGCATTGCAAAAGAAATCGTGACTACTCAGCCCTAAGCAAAGGCTAGATTGCCGAGAAATAGCTTTTGGCAGGCTTCTAGGGCATGAAGTCCTTGTTTTTTAGCTGTTTCTATTG
>JAYVUR010000290.1:0-3764 GCA_043787715.1 Candidatus Melainabacteria bacterium | reverse complement strand
ATTATGAAATTTACCGAAGGCTCATTTAAGGATTGGGGATATGAACTGGTGAAAGAAGAATTCGCCGGCAAAGCTATCACTGAAGAAGAAGTATGGGATGGCGCTGATGCTACTGGCAAAGTAGTAGTAGGTAACCGTATCGCTGATAGCGCGTTCCAGCAACTACTACTAAGACCAGATGAGTATGAAGTCTTAGCTTCCATGAACCTTAATGGCGATTATTTATCAGACGCGGCAGCCGCGCAAGTAGGCGGACTCGGTATTGCTCCGGGCGCTAATATCGGCAATAGCCAAGCGGTGTTCGAAGCTACTCACGGTACAGCTCCTAAATATGCTGGATTAGATAAAGTGAACCCAGGTTCAGTTATTCTTTCTGGCGTTATGATGCTAGAGTTCATGGGCTGGAATGAAGCTGCAAGGTTAATTGAAGAAGGTCTTAAAGCTGCAATCAAAAACAAAACTGTTACTTACGATTTCGAGAGACTTATGGAAGGCGCGAAACTTCTTAAGTGTTCAGAGTTCGGGAAGGCTATAGTTGAAAATATGGCTGTAAAAGCTTAACTACCAACCGTATTGGTTATAAACAGACCTCTTATGCGACTTTAACAGCCTATGCTGCACTATTCTGCCGCAGGCATCTATGCCGGCGCTGGTACCGCGATTACTAGCTAGTATCAGCCCTTTGGTATTTTCGATGGCGCGGAATTTAGCTACCGCCAAGAAGGCATCTTCAGCACGCTTAGATTTGAACCAGCTAAGGTCATTAAGATTAATCAGGAATTCTGCTTGGGCAGCTTGTTTGCGCACTAGATCTGGGAATAGCAGTTCGAAGCAAACACTATTACCTGCAAGTCCATGAATTGTATTAATGACAGCTTGGTGTTTAGAGCCAGAGTCAAAACCAGTACCAATAGAAGACTTCGCTAACTCTTTAAGCTTATCAGGCAGAAAACTAGTCCACGGCGTATATTCGCCAAAAGGGACTAGGTTAATTTTATTGTAAAACTGCAATAAATTACCATTCGGTAAAAACTCAACAAAAGCATTACTGTTATAAAGCTTAGAACCATTAACATGATAGCTACCAAAAACAAAAATATCAGCATATTGCTTAAGTTCATCAAGCTCCGCTGGCAAAGTATCTGAGATCAATAGCGGCACCGAACCCTCAGGCCAAGCAATAATATCAGTCCTAGCATCACCCTCCTTATAGAGTTCAGTGGTTTTGTCTTTCATTATTCTAAGTACATCAGCAGCCCTAAGATGCTTACCACGACTGGCTTCTGCGCTAAGATTAGCCTGAGCGATTGCGAAACTGATATAGCTAAGTTTAGGACTGTCATGCTGAACAGAGCCAGCAGCTAACTGCCTGCAACCATAACTAAAAATAAAAATAAACAGCAGAACTAAGACTAAGCCCATCAATCCCTGCTGATTAAAATTATGCAAACTAAAACTCGGCTGATTGAGATTATAATTACTAAGTCTCAATGAGCCTTGCGCTACTCTTACGTTAAAGAAATTAGAGAAATATAAATTAACGACTAGGATTAACAACTCTAGACCTATAGCACCAATAATATTACAAATCTGGATCAACGCCAGATATTGATGTTGCGAATAAGCCAGCAAATGCAAAGGTGCTGAAAACACAGAAAAGCCTGCCAGATTGAATTGCAGCTTGTATTGAATTGCTGTCCACAAAAAAGTCAATAGCAGAATATCACTAATATTCAAGGAACCATCATTCTTAGGACCTCTGCCCTTAGACTTATATATGGCACTGGCTACTAGTACAAAAGGCAATAATAATATGGAATGAAAAAGACTCGGTGCTAACCAAGCAAGCCCAGCAACTACAAGACTAAGCTCATAACTAAAACCCTGCCAAGTGAGTGGATGTAATTCTGCTAGCCATGAAAATGCCAGCAGATGATAAGCCATGCTAAACACTAAAGTTTCCAAGCAGAGTCTTAGAGAACTAGTAGAACTCTTGCTTAATATTAATAACGGTATCAAGCCGAGCCAAGCCACAAGGGCAAACGGCGCCAAGTATCCTTTAGCAATAGCCGGCAAGCTAAGTGACAGCACTAAACCAGATATAAGGGCAAATATCAAGCGCCGCCATTTATTACTCAGTAGATCAGAGAGCCAAATATTTAAACTATTCAATATCGCAAACATGCACTATCGCATTATAATACAGATAATGCGTATATTAGGCATAGATCCTGGCACAGCAAGACTCGGCTACGCCATAGTCGACTGCGAGCCCTCCCAGAAAGCTAGCCTAGTGACCTGCGGAGTCATCAAAACCTCAAAAGAAAGAACTGACTCTCACCGGCTCGCAGAGATTCGCCATGACCTAGTAACCATCATAGATAAATTCAAACCGCAAATAGTCGTAGTCGAGAAACTTTTTTTCTTCAAGAATCTCAAGACTATAATTCCAGTAGCTCAAGCCCGCGGAGTGATACTAGAAGTAGCTGGGTCTTACCATCTACCTGTACACGAATTCACACCACTACAAGTAAAACAAATCATCACCGGTCAAGGCAGAGCAGAGAAAAGCTTAGTAGCCGATATTGTTCAACGTGAGCTCAACCTAGAACAGGGTATCACTTCAGATGATGCAGCAGACGCTGTTGCAATCGCACTTTGCTATCATCGTTCAGCAGCTATGCAATTACAGGTTTAAGCTCTAGGCTATGAGTATCAAGAGAGTATAATTGTCCGTGAATTTCAAGCTCGAAACTTTTCATCTCACCATGCTTAGCAATATTAATTAGATCCAGTATATCAGCCTTCTCATCGTTAGTTAAATTCATGGTATCAAGCGTTAGTTTATTATTAGCATCAATATTATTAAACACGCGCTCAAACCCAGCTCCAGACATCAGATTATGAGCACTCTTCATGACCACACTCGATGCATCCTGCGCTATATTACCAAGGTAGTTACCCGCTAGTACCGTTAATATACTCATATTTATTTGTTTTTAATATCCTTAAGCAAGTCTCTCATTGAGATTAGAGTTTGCGAAACAGATGCAAAATTATTCTCAATATCTGCCTGAACAGCCTTCAAAGATTCAGTCTGACGAGTAACCTGCTCTACTTGAGTCAAAGTAGCTTGTTGTTGTAATATCTGCGCAGTATCAACTGCATCAAACGGGTTCTGATTTTTAAGCTGCTCCATAAGTAGCTTAAGAAACATATTTGGATCAAAGTCACCGCCAGTGCCACTACCTTCAATCTTAGTCGCTTTAACTGCTGCATCTACAAGGTTTTGGTCAACTATACCTTTAATTGCAGGCTTTTGCGTCGTACCACTTGATGCTGCGCCTATACTCGGTGTCGCCATGTATTCAACATTCCCTTTAATTGTTTTTCAAAACTCGGTCTTGTGTCTTCTTGTAACCAAAATGGTTGATCTTCACTCATACGCTTCTTCTGTTCTTCACGCGCTTCATTAAAATCACCACGTTGTTGTTGCTGACTACTAGTACTTTCAGAGGAGCTATTTGAAATATCTATATCTTTAAGCTCTAGACCTTTATCCTTAAGTGCACTACTAAGACTAGACATGTCTTGCTTCAGAGACGAAACTGCAGCATCATTATCTACTTCCATATGAATAGTCACACCAGTAGCTTCTCTATTGATAGTAATAGTGATCTTACCAAGATCTTTAGGGTGGAGCTGGAAACGTAACACTTCTTGAGTGTTCACCGGTGCAGCCATAACCTTGTCATGAACGAGGT
>JAYVUR010000289.1:0-2622 GCA_043787715.1 Candidatus Melainabacteria bacterium | reverse complement strand
AAAATGTAAAGCGTATTAATGACTTCTCCAGCACTACTAGCAGGGGCGTCTAACGCTGAAGCAATGGCTAAGGCCCCACAGGGCATAAGCCAGAATATTACACGTGCAGATAATAGTACTACTATCAGCACTAACACGGTTATAAGTCCGCAAATACAAATACAAGGACTACATCAAGCAGCAGCAAACACAACAACAAGCACTCATAACTACGGACTAGCAAAAAACTACTTAGAGATATTCAAACAAGACCCGCGCGAAATTAGGATACTAAAAGTTCGTGATAGTGAGGTGGCAAAACAAAACCTAATGTTAGATAAGTTTAAAACTCAACTAGCAAAAACTGTACAAGAAATGGAGACTACCAAGAATCAAGAACAGGCAGCTGCTATAAAACTAAAAATAGGAAATTTGGTTAAACAATTATTCCAAGAAGAGCGCAACAATATCATTAATTTTGTAAGCGAAATGGAAACAATTATTGATTACAAAAGTATACGAAAATAAAGAAGCGCTGCATACACAACTAGAGTGATAAGCCAAGATCTTGCAATGAAGTTTCTTGAGGCTTTTAATGAAATTAACAAATCTAAGATAGGTACAGCCTTCGATCATCAAACAATGATAGATACTAAGACCTACTTAGATATCGCAGCTATAGCAGTAGGCGGTACGCTTAGTAAGAAATCAGCAGATGTAATGCGCAACGCATTAGCGACTAATCATCTTGATTCTAGTCACGAGATAAGAGCTAGCAAAAAAGAACTAACAATGGATCCAGCCAATGAAGCCGTTCATGATGTCATGCTCAGGACTATTGACATTAATTTAGGTGCATATGAAGGCAACCTTGCAACTGGTGAAGGTTGCACTATTAATCATGGTGAAATAGCGAGAATCTCCACTGAATTAATGTGTTTTATAAATCAAATAGACTGTTACCGCATCGTCAACCAAAAACAAGATGGATTACCAATATCATTAGCAAAAGCAACAGAATATTGCAATCGATTACACAAACAATGCTCTCAATTAATTAGCAATTCTGAGGCTGTACATAAAATAACTAAAGAACTTGGGCTTAAAACAAAAATACTCGGTAATCTTGATCCTGAGATACTCAAATTAAGGGAAATTGCCAAGCAAACCTTAGGAACGGTACATGCAGAAAAGGGACTGACATCTGTAAATGAAATCTTATTGAGAGAATCTCAAGCTGGTATGACGGAGTTGCGCAGAGCAGTTGCTAAGACCTCATTACATGCTCTTATAATGGCTTACAATGGTAAATTCGAAGCAAATCCACACTATGACCAATCAGAAAATGCCAAAGAACCCTTCTGGCAAAAAGATCAATATGACAGAATAAATAATAAATATAAGGCTGGCTTACAAAATGCTAGCGAGCAAGTGCAAAAAGCAACTAAAGAACAGTTGCTAAAAGAAATGAGTATCATAGCTAATGAGCTCAGAGCCAACTCAACAGATCCTTTTCGCCTGCATAAATTCGCCCAAGCCAGAGGTTTTGAAGCAGAGATGACTCAGCTGCTAAGACAATGCTTAAATTCAACTGAACCTAAACAAATCAATATCGCATTGAACGTCTTAAGTTCTGTATTCTCAAGTACTAGCATGCACACAGCACAAATATTCAATAGAAGCGATGACCAAAAAACAAGAAATCAAGAGCAACATGCAGAAGACGCCAAAGCAGCTTTATGGATATTCGAGAACTTGTTTCAGCAAAAACTAATTAATGCTTCAACTGCCACTAATTTTAATGAAGAAGCTATGGCTAATTTCTTTAAAGAACAAATGCATAACAAATATGGCAAGAATAGTGATCCCGCTATAACTATGTTATTTAATTTTATTAAATGCAGCATGGTGTCAGACAGAAGAACCAGTGGTAATGAGGATAAAGAGAAGAACTTACAAAAAGCTGAGCAGTATGCACTATATCTTTATTATCTGGTAATGAAGTATATGCGGGTAGATCCAAAAGATACCAACGGATTACACCATATGCGTTTATTTTCAAAGTTATATTTAGATCCAAATTTCAGGAAACAAATGGCAGCAGAGTTGAGTGGGGCAGAGCAAGCTACTAATACTCAATATGAATTAATTAAACAAATTGACCAAGCGCATAGAGAAAAAGTTAATCAACTTAGCATGGCATTGGAAGCTGATATTGATGGTTTAATAAACAGTAAAGCCAAGGCTAGTGAGATTTACAAGCTCTGCGAAGAATATTGCAAGCTTGAACATGATATTGGAGGCTTAGCGAAAGACGCACAGTTCGCTAGTGAAATAAACATCGGCAAACAAACAGCTACTAAAGCTAATCAATACAGGATGCTTGGCTTCACGCAAATGCTACCGAAGCTATATGACTACGATAAAAAATTAGCTCTAAGGCTATACAACTATTATTCTACCTGCAGAGCTCAAGACTCAAAAGTCAATATAGAAGCACAACAAAGTGCAGCTAGCGAGCTTAAAGCTCATATAGAATCGAGGCTAAAAGCTAATCAAAACAAACTCAAAATCAACACTAGTATCAATAATGTCGTAGATAGAATTGCTAGTGACAGTAGCTCATTAAAAAACAACGAGGAT
>JAYVUR010000288.1:0-1613 GCA_043787715.1 Candidatus Melainabacteria bacterium | reverse complement strand
AATGGGATCCAATCCTAAAGCCATGTTAGGCGCTGGACTTGGCGCAGTAGCTATTGGCTTCAAGCAACCATTCAAAGCATTAACTGCAGCATTAAGAGCAAATGTACTACTTAATGACGCTAAATCAATTAAAGCTAAAGTGAGCTACAAACCAGGCTATAGTCATATAGATCCGGACTTCGGCTTAGTGCATGCTAATCAAGCTAATGATGATGCGAATTACTCTAAGCCAACTATATATAGCCGCGAAGATGCTGTATTCTACGCTCAAACCAAATACAACTATCACCCTGAGCATATCGACGAGTTCAGCGCAGATACCTGCCTTAAGTGTATTAAGACTTATGAGGCGCGCGGACTAGATGTGCCTTGCGTATCAGATTGCACCGCAGAAGTACATAGACTAGATATTGCCAGTAGCGGTAAAGTACATGCTATGTCGCTTGAAAATTGCGTACAGTGCCGCACCTGTGAGCTTATATGCCCAGAACAGAATCTAAGGGTTAATGCGGCTTTTGCTGGTTCTGGACCGGATTTTCGTGGGCTATAATGAGATTACTTGCGTGTTTCTACCTATAAAGACTACCTGTATCTAGGCGTTGTATATGCAATGCTAGGACTGCAAACAACCAAACCTGTTTTATACGCACAAGCCAGCAAACCTGATAATAGAGCAGAAGCAAAAAGCTTAGCTCAGCCAGGACACCCAGAGCTTAAAACTATAGATGATGCTCTAGATCATTACATGGCTTTCATAAAGACCATTGACAAACCAGATTTGGATAGCATTATGCAAGAATATCAACTGAAGAAACGTATTTTTAAACTTAAATCAGAAGAAGTCCCAGCAGATCTAGATCCTCAACTGAAAAGCAATATAGAAGACTCTGTCGATCTATTCATTCAGTCTATGAATGATCTAAGATCCAAGCTATTTGATAGAGATTTAACGAAGAATCTTAAAAAAAGAAATGAAGCACTAGAAGACCAGCTTAATAGGTGCACCGATCTACTTATCGCTTATGAAAATGCAAGAGGCTTTGCGACTAAACACAGCGAATTAGGGAATAGAATAAAGCAATCTGGCATTCAAGGCGATTCTATCAACAAGGCACTGGAAAGACTTAAATCAGCTTGCCTTGAATCGACTAAAGTACATAAATTGCTTGTAGGCGGTTTCGTCACTTCCAGAGAAGTATTTGCGCAAATCGAAAAAACACAAATGGCGCACTCAGCTATAGATCACGCCTTAAGGTTAAACAAAAATTTCCAAAACGATGCAACCTTGCTAGCAAACAAAGAAACAAAAATTGATACAGTACGCTACCAGCAAGCGATCAACAATTTCAATCGAGAACTGGAATTAAGCTCTGATGCCAAACCGACCCAAGAAGCATACAAAGAAGCAGAAGAAGCGCGCAAAGAATTATTTAACCGGGTAAGAATCCACAACGAAGATCTCTATAATATAGAAACCACAAAAGACCCTTCCCTTAAATTACCTACTAGGCATTTTAATATTTTCACACCAGCTACAAGTGAAAAACGCGCAAATAATACTGCTATAATTAGCCTCTGTGCCTAAAACCCTTAGTATCATTGGCTCTACAGGC
>JAYVUR010000287.1:0-2704 GCA_043787715.1 Candidatus Melainabacteria bacterium | reverse complement strand
GTTCTTCTGGCTTAAGTGTAAGTAACACTGGCGTAGTGCAAGCTGACGGTGCGACAACTCTTGGCAACACCTTAGATGTAGCTGGCAATACTACTATTGGCGGCGGCTATGGTTCTTCTGGTGTCAGCATAAGTTCTGCTGGTGCTATTCAAGCGAATAGTAGCTTGACTCTTGATAGCGATATTATTCTCACTGGCACTGCCGCCAATATTAGATTAGGCTCTAACTATTTATCTGGTGATGGCGGTGATGAAGGAATAACAGTAGATAGCTCAGGCAATATTGGTATTAACGATAGCACTCCGAACGCGATGCTACATGTCAACGGTACTATTATTATCGAAGGCGGCTCACCAAACACCAATTATGTTTTAACATCAACCGACTCAACTGGTACTGCGACATGGCAATCACTCTCAGCAATAAGCATGGATGAAATTGCCGACGATCTCGATCCAGATCTAAGTGCAGCATTGGATGTAAACGGTTTTGCCCTTATAGATGTTGGCAATATCTCTCTTGATTCAATCACATCAGCATCTGGAACTAATATTGCAATTAATCTGGGCACAGATGCCAATGACGATCTATTAATCAATGGCAACGCTCTTGTCGTTGAGGGTGATAACCATAGGGTTGGTATTAATGATGCTAGTCCAGATTATCTACTTGATGTCAACGGCACTCTTGGTGTTGCGGGAGCAGCTACTTTCTCCAACACTCTTGCTGTTATTGGAGCAGCTACTATTGGCAACAACTCGGCCACTGTTGCTATTAACTCCAATGATTGGGACATTAATACTAGTGGGGATATGACTGGTATTGGCGCTATTACTGCTGCCGGCACTCTCGCTCTTAATACTACAGGCACCGCTAATACTACATTAGGTAACTCTGCTGGCGGTACTATCACTATCGGCGCTAGCACTGGTTCTAACCTAATTCTTGATGATGCTCAGTGGAATATCTCTGGCGCCGGTGCTGCCAACTTCGCTTCTATTGGTGCTGGTACAGCCGGCACTGGTGCATTCACCACTTTAGCTTCTACTGGTGCCATTCAAGCAGGTGGCAGCATCACATCAAACACCAGCTTCATAGTAGGCAACACTACTCTTGGCAATGGCTCATTAGTTAACAGCGATAATAGTCTTGATTTCGACGACAATAATCTAAGTACCACTGGCACCCTAGCTGCGGGCGCAACAACACTAAGCGGTAAACTTATTCTCAATAAGGCCATTCACTTACCAATAGCCACCATCAATGGTGATTTAACTCTTAACGAAAACTATTTCACTGTACTTGTGGACGCAACACCTGCTAACGTCACCATCACCTTGCCAAATTGCACTAATCCTGGTTATGATGGTATCGCCTATATAATCAAACGAATAGATAATGGTAGTAATACAATAACTATCGATGGTAGTGGTAATAACATTGATGGTGCCGCCACCAAATCACTGATTCCTCAATATCAAGGTTACACGGTACATTGCGATGGCACCCAGTGGTGGGTTATTTAATAATAAAGGACTAGCGCACGGTACTATTAAGCTTACGATATTTCTCTAATTCAAGTAACTGCAAATGGGTTATCATCACACGCCTGCGACTAGTAGCGCAACCTGTCGCCATTGAAGTGATTTTACGAATTGAATTATTACTGTAATCAGCGAGATAAGCATCACAGGTACTAGTATTGATTGCTATGGCTTTAGGACTATAATATAAGCCTCTATATATATAACCATCTGAGAAACCATCATCAGCGGCACTACCTGTAGGCGTAGTTACCACTCCAGCTAGAGTAACCTTACGAATACTATGATTATCATCTGAAACAAACAAATTATTATTAGGATCTACTGAGATCAGTTTCGGAGTAGCGAACCTAGCATTGATTCCCGTTGCATCAATACCACCAGAAACTCCAGATTGACCAGCTATCTTAGTAACTACCCCAAGAGCAGTTACTTTACGGATAGTATAATTGCTAGCATCAGTCACATAAAGATCACCAGTGCCTGCCACCACCACGTCTTGCGGTGAGCCAAACGTAGCAGTAGCTCCTGTACCATTATCACTGCCAGTCACACCAGAATTACCAGCCAGAGTAGTTACAGCTCCAGCTGAAGTGATTTTACGAATAGTATAATTCCCGGTATCTGCCACATAAAGATTATTACTAGCATCTATACCAATACCAGTAGGTGAACTGAAACGAGCATTGGTACCAGTATTATTATTGGTATCACCGGCAGTACCAGAGGCTCCAGCGAAGGTAGTGACAACAGCACCAGAAGTGATTTTACGAATAACATGATCACTATCAACAACAAATATATTATTCGAACTATCTATAACTAAATCTTTAGGATAATAAAAAGTTGCCGAAATATCATTACCATCACCGTGACTACAAGTACCAGAACCAGCGAAGGTAGTAACTACGCCTCCTGATGTGATCTTACGAATAGTACAGCCCGCATAATCTGCCACAAACAGATTACCACTACCATCAAAAGCCGCTCCAAACGGGTTGTTAAAATTAGCCGCAGCACCAGTTCCATCAACGGTACCAGCATCACCATTACCCGCGAAATGAGCTGTCCCTAGTTTAGCCAACCAATTTTCTTAGAATACTTTTCCTTATCCAGTTATCCTTAACCTCGTTAATCTTACACTCACCAGGATTAGAAAT
>JAYVUR010000286.1:0-11016 GCA_043787715.1 Candidatus Melainabacteria bacterium | reverse complement strand
TTCTTAGCGATTACTGCTACTTTGGTTTTGATACCAGAGAAGGCACGCTTGTATCTACGTGCTACATCTTTTTCTACGCTTGATCTTAGTAGATTGCGGCTGACTTGTAGTACAGCTTCTTCAATACTACTTTGATCTAGATCAATACCGGCAAGTTGCATAATGGTTTGAGTAAGTTCAACATCACCGCGCATCTCGCCAGCTGTAGTTGCAGCATCGAAGTTGCTAGAATTAACTAAACGTAAAAGACTTAGTAGATGATTAGAATTACTTGGCAAATTATAATTGCCTTGAGTCCATTCCATAAGCTTAGGTGCTGAACCTTGAGTTTGTATAAATCTAATGTTCTTGAATATATTTAGTACCATAGTGTCTCCCGTTATTTTCCCTGTACGGATACTAGTCTCGGCATAGCGGTTAGCGAGCTTGAGTCTAAGTGAAGAAAATCAACTATAGGGTCTAGGTTATTTGGGTCACAATGAGCCTAGGTAGTAGCTTAAATAGCTATATTTGACGTTGAAAGCGCAGAAACGTGACGTAAGTCACGTTTCTGCTATGCGAAAATAACATAGCAATGCCCGGCCGCACTAAAACCAGCGAAAATATAGCCCTAACAGGCCTTATGGGCTCTGGCAAATCTTCAGTTGGCCGTGCGTTGGCGCGACTATTAAGACGTAAGTTCGTGGATACTGATGCGCTGATTGAAGAGCGTGAGGGCACTACTGTTAATGAGATCTTCACTACTAAGGGTGAAAGCTATTTTCGTGAGTTAGAGAAGCAGGTGCTAGTGGATATCTGCAAAGATAAGGGACAAGTTATATCACTAGGTGGCGGTACTATAGTGGCTGATGATAACCGTGATTTTTTGCGCAAACATTCCAAGCTTATTGCTCTTGTGGCTGAGCCTGAAGAATTGTATAAGCGAGTGAAGCGCCGCAAGGTTCGTCCACTACTTAATGAAGCGGAAGATCCGCTGGAGACGCTGAAACAGCTTTGGGAGAAGCGCAAGAATGCCTACCTTGATAGTGACCTGCAAATAGAGACTGAAGAAAAAGACGTAGAAACTATAGCTCGTGAGATTATAGACACGCTTCAGCTCAAAAAATCTGCTACTTATAAACTAAAAGTCAATATCCCAGATCGGGCAAGCCGCTACTCAATTATTTTCGATAGTATGAATAATTTCGATGCTACGCTAATGCCGATTGGTGAGAAGATTATGATAGTTAGCCAGAAACCAATTGCTGAGCACTACCTCAAGGATTTAGAAGCTAGGCTGAAGGGTAATTTTAAACTTACTACTCTTGTGCTTGAAGATGGCGAGGATGCCAAGAACTTCTTCTCATATCAGAAAATCTTGCAGCAATTACTTGATAATAAATTCGAGCGCAATGATTCTCTTATTGCACTTGGTGGTGGCGTGGTCGGTGATTTAGTCGGCTTCGCTGCTTCTACTTATTATCGTGGCATTAATTATATTCAGATGCCCACTACTTTGCTTGCGATGATAGATTCGTCTGTCGGTGGCAAGACCGCTATTAATGTGCCGCAAGGCAAGAACCTTATAGGTAGTTTTTATCAACCACGCCTTGTCTATATAGATGTAACTAATCTTGATACTTTGTCTGATAAAGAATATCGTAGTGGCTTGGGTGAATTGGTTAAATACACTATGTTAGGAGCCAAATGGGATGAGCTTCTTGGCGAGAGTTTCTTTAGTTTCGTTGCACGTCATGCTGAAGAAATACGTAACAAAGACTCTGAGATTTTGGTTGAAGTGATAGAACATTGCCTCAAAATCAAATCTAATATAGTTGCACAAGACGAAAAAGAACAAGGTATACGTGCTCACCTCAATCTTGGGCATACTTTTGCGCACGGCATCGAGGAGCTTACTCAATATCACCGTTATGGTCATGGTGAAGCTGTAGCAATGGGACTTGCTTGTGCTTGTTACTTAGGTGAGAATCTTGGGGCTTTCAAGCCTGCTAGTACCAAGAAGGTCTTAGATCTTATGGACGCACTTGGACTTAGCTATCGTATTCCTGTTGATCTTAAAACCAAAGACATAATTAAGTCTTGTGCTTACGACAAGAAGTCCGAGAAAGGCAAGCTGAAATTCATAGCGCCCAAAGGGCAAATCGGCAATGTCGCCATATTTCACGATATAGATCTGGACTTGGTGGCTGCAGCCATAGACGCTAATCGCTAGAAATGCGCTAGAATAAGTATTTTAGTGGCTCGTTTAGTTCTAGAAGACGGCAGAATATTTAAAGGTAAAAGCCTAGGCGCTGAGCTTATTGGTTTTGGAGAACTGGTTTTTAATACTGGAATGACTGGGTATCAAGAGATACTCACTGATCCAAGTTACGCCGGACAAATCATCACACTTACTTATCCTGAGATTGGTAACACCGGCTGCAACCAAGAAGATATAGAATCAGCACGCTATTGGGGTGCTAGTAATTACAAACCTAATCACGAAAGCAAGGCGAGTGTGGCGCGTGGACTGGTGATTAAGAATTACAGTCCGATTGTGAGTAACTATAGAGCCGAAGAAAGCCTCGATGAATTTCTCAGCCGCGAAAATATTCCAGCGATTATGGGATTAGATACAAGAGCTCTTACTCGTCACTTGCGCGATAAAGGTGCGATGAGGGCTGCTGTTGTGCCAGATAGCATGGATGCTATTAGTGATGCGGATTTGCTTAAGCAGGTGCAAGAGTCGGTGTCGATGGAAGGACAGGATTTAGCTAGTACTGTGACTTGTAGTGCGGCTTACAAGGCGCAACGTACTGACACGAAGTACCCGGTTGCTGAGCCGTCATTGCGAGCGCAGCGAAGCAATCCATATCGAGTGATTGCCTATGACTTCGGCATCAAACAAAATATCCTCAACTCGCTTATTAAAAATGGTTGTGAAGTTACTGTAGTACCAGCCTCTACTAGCGCAGCTGAAGTCTTGGCTCTTAACCCTGATGGGATTTTTCTAAGTAATGGTCCGGGGGATCCAGCAGCGGTGGCTTATGCCATTGCTACTATTCGTGACTTAATCGCTAAATTCGATAAACCTATATTCGGTATCTGCCTCGGACATCAACTATTAGGTCTTGCTGCTGGTGCTAAAACCTATAAGCTTAAATTCGGTCATAGAGGTTCTAATCAGCCGATTAAGAACCTAGAGAATGGCAAAATAGAGATAGCAAGTCACAATCATGGTTTCGCTATTGCTGCCGAAGGCTTGCCTGCTGAACTTGAAATCACCCACATGAATATTAATGACAATACTGTCGCCGGTCTGCGTTTTCGCAACAAGCCAGTGTTCTCAGTGCAGTATCATCCGGAAGCTAGTCCTGGACCGCATGATAGTGATTATTTGTTTGAGCAGTTTGTGGCGGCTATGGCTGGGAAGGCATTAGCAACTACGGTAGTTTAGCTAGATACTTTCTCACGTCAGCTCTACTTTTAAGAAATTCAGCAATTTGTTTGCTGAGTTCTCGGCGAAGCTCAGGATTGCTACTAGCGAGTTGAATGAGGGTGGATCTTAGTTTGATGATTGAATAGCGATTTAGAAATAAATTTACTCCGGTATAAATACGTGTAGCATCTTCCTCTCGTAGGAGCTCGTGACAAGCTCTTTGCTCTTCAACTGGATATCGCTTTTCCTCTGGTAGTTTAGCTACGCGGCTAATTTCATCTAGCTGTTCTGTGGTGGAGCGGGGTTTATAGTCTTGAGCTTTTAGCATTGCTGCTCTGTACTCGTCATTCATTGAACAAATTACAAGAAAATCAATAAGAGCTTGGGTATGTATGTTGAAAATAAATTTACGCTCTTGTTTAGTGAGCTCGTTAACTTCCGTGGTCGCGGCGGCTGAGGATTTGGGCCTTAATCCTTTACCCCCCCCCGTTATCTTGAGGGTGAAGTCTTGTGCTGCGCGCTGATACCGAACCAATCATGCGGCTTATCTTGGCATGGACTTTAGAGCTATTTCAACTTAGCTAATTCGCTTAATAGCGCCAGCGCACTAAGTGCCACTTCAGCACCTTTATTCTCGCGGCTGCTACTGGCACGCGCTTCAGCTTGCTCTTCATTCTCGCAAGCAAGTATGCCATTCAGCACCGGTATGCTAGTTTCTACTGACACTTGCATAATGCCGCGTGCTGATTCATTCGCTACTAGCTCGAAATGTACAGTCTCACCACGAAACACAGTGGCGAAGCAGATGATTGCATCGGGTTTGGCACTGATGCGCTGAGCTAATCTCTTAGCGAAGATTGGTATTTCAAAAGCACCCGGCACTTCATAGATATCAATAGCTTGGACGCCAGCATCAGCAAGTGCTTGCTTGGCGGCGTTTAGCATCTGTTGGTTGTACTCAGCATTCCATTTAGCAACTACAATTGCGATGCGGTAGTTTACTGCTGAAGTTTTGCTGTCGAATTGAGGCTTGCTGGCGCGCATTGGAGAGATTATATCAAGATTTTTTGTGCTTCTCTCAGTATGGTTTGTTTTACTTTATCCCAAGAGACTTGGTCCCCTAATAGTATTACTGGCTCCATATCCTTTTCTACTTCGTCAAAATAACTGAGGCTGCGGTATGTATGGTAAAGATTGGTGTGCGGGAATTTTTGTTCGCAAAAGAGCGCCATTTCTCTCAGGGAATAATATTTCAGTAGAAAATATAAATCAATAAAATCTCTCTTCTTGGCTCTGCCGCCAATGGCTGATAATTTCATTGCTGATATATCTTTGAAACTTAGTAATCTTATACCATCAATAGTCTTGGGTGCTTCTAGGATTTTATATTTATAATTTACGATATCAATTTTTATTTTATTTACAAGTACCTGTAATACTATCTCGTTGTGATTTACAACTTGAATCTCGCCATACTTGCTTAATTCAGTTAGCATTTGATCAGGATTAAAATCACAATCACCAAAAAAATCTAAATCTGTAGATCGGCGATGACCTAGTTGTAAAGCTAGAGATGTACCACCAGCTAGGTTGAAGGGTTTGAGAATATTTAGAGACATTAACTGGATTAGTAAATCCAGAGTCCCTTGTTCAACTGTCTCTCTGTGTAGCATCTGAAGTTTTCTCTAGGAATATCAAAAATATTGGCAAGTGAATGGTGTGTTTTAGGATCTAGATATTTAAGTTTGACGCAAGTGTCTTTAATAGTGTCAATCCCATAAATAGACTTCAAGAGTTCCCAGTCTTTCATATTGCCTCGAGTAACTACTTTTTCGATAAGGCAGGCAGCATGTTTCTCTAGATCTACTTGGCTTTGATCTGTATCCCAGAACAAGCCCTTAGAAAACTCCGTAGCTAAACTATTGTCCATAACTACATTATACCACTTTTGAGGCTTCATTTACCTATGCAAAACCTCGAAAAAATATCATCTAGTAATTCTTCAGTCAGCACCGCACCTGTGATTTGTCCTAGGGATTCTATTGCTGATTTAAGATCTATAGTCCAGAAATCCTGTGGCTGACTGGTAGAGGCGAGCGCATGCTCTAAATGATGGCGAGCTTGGCGCAGCAGGTCTGCTTGGCGTTCATTGATTTTAATATCTGCACCAGAGCCGCTGAGTACACGATCATAGATTAGTTGTTTGAGTTTATCGATGTTGGTTTTGTTAGTAGATGATATGCAGAGATCGTGATGGATTGCTTCGTCGCTTTGCTCCTCGCAATGACTAGTGTCTGTCATCGCGAGCCGCGTAGCGGCGTGGCGATCCATAACAAGATCAAGCTTGGTGCCTACTTTAATTAGTTTGCTGGCTGGGATAGTTTCAGTAATTGCCAATTCCTTGCTTAGTAGATGGATTGCTTCGTCGCTGCGCACCTCGCAATGACGAAGGCTGTTGCGCTCAGGATGACAGGAAATATCTTCAAGCAATATAACCAAATCCGCATCCTTAATCGCCTGCTGACTACGCTCTACACCGAGCCGTTCTACTAGATCACTGGTGTCGCGGATACCAGCAGTGTCTACCAGTACTACTGGTAAACCATTGATAGAAATAGTTTCTTCAATAATGTCTCTAGTGGTGCCTGGTATATCAGTTACGATGGCGCGTTCGTCTTCAAGCAGAGTATTGAGCAGACTAGATTTACCAGCGTTAGGTGCGCCCACTAGCGCCACTCTGTAACCCTCACGCAGTATGCGTCCGGCGTTCTCGCCTGCGAGCAGCCCATCTATGGTGCTAAGCACTTTAGTGATTCTGGCTGTGAATTCACTAACTTGATAATCACCAACTTCATCAGGAAAATCTATACCAGCAGTTATTCCAGCTAATAGTTCTAGTAGATCGTGGCGCATAGTTGCGATTGCCGTGCCAAGTGCCCCCTCATAAAGTTTGACTGCGTTCTCACTCGATAGCGAGCTGCGCGCTTCAATAAGATCTAGTACTGATTCAGCCTGACTAAGATCTAATTTATGATTCAAGAAGGCGCGCTCAGTGAATTCACCGGGTTTAGCTAATTTAGCGCCAGCATCTAGAATGATTTGCAGAATACGGCGAGTGATATAAGGTCCGCCGTGGGAGTGGATCTCGATTACATCTTCACCAGTGTAACTATGCGGAGCCTTGAAGGCTAGTACCAGCACATGATCTAGCTTGCGCCCAGCATCTATTAGCCAGCTAAGACTAAATCTATTTGCTTCAAGTTTAGGCTGCTTAAGAATGCTACTAGCAATAGCCCAGCTATTATCACCGCTGATGCGGGTGATACTGACGGCAGCAGCGCCGGGTGCTGTAATAGTAGCTGCGATGCTGTGCACGAATAACATGTTAGCAATTCCGAGGATGACCGCGATTGGGTTAGGTCAAGGCATTTGTGAGCGAGGCGCCGGAGTTGACTCAGTTCGTCAATGAGGACGCCGAGCGAGCAAATAACGCAGAGATAGCCCAATCCCGGTCGTCCTTATAGTTCCAGCGAACTACTAATAGCATTCCTACCTTTAGCTTTAGACAGATACAGCGCCCGATCGGCATTGCGCTTCATCACTTCATAATCGTGCACATCACTAGGAGTACCAGCAACACCGATACTACAGGTAAGCTCTTTGCTTAGGCTGGTAACTTTTTTGAGATTAGCGGTGATACGCTCAGCGGCTCTTATAGCGTTACTAAGATTGGTATTAGGTAGAAGTACCATGAATTCATCACCACCATAACGTCCGACCACATCAGAGATACGACTGCGCAGTTCATCGACGGGAGTTTGTCTGAGAGTGTTTTCCAGAACTTTTGCTACTTGCATAATTGCTTCATCACCAGCATCATGTCCGAGGCTATCATTAATGTCCTTAAGGTGATCAAGGTCTAGCATGATAAAAGATATATCTTTGTTTTCGGTAGCAGCTTTAGTTATTTCACGCTCAGCGATAATCCTAAAATATCTGCGATTGTAGAGCCCGGTGTCTGGATCCATCTTGTTAAGCTTGTCGATAGTCTCAAATAATTCTGCGTGCTCGATAGCGATAGCGGCTTCTGAACCAACTCTGGTGATGAACTCTATTTCTTCTTCGAGGAAATTGCGCTCTCTATCGCATTGATGGATATTAATAGTGCCTAATACTCTGCCGCGCGCAATAAGAGGAATAGCTAGATAGCTCTTCAAACCTATGCTTTCAGCGATTCTAGCTAAGCTGGAGTTTTCTTTACGTAGAAGAGTTTTAACATTTGGAATAGAAATATATTCATTCAAGCTAGTGAGACTGTTTTGTTTAGCGAGCTTCTCTATCCAAGCGCGCTCGAAGCCGAACATAATGTCAGCGCTTGGACTGACGCCATTAGCAGTGTATTCCTGTTCTGTCTTCAGCACTTTATTATCGATCGATAATCTGCGCACGAAACATCTACTCAGTCCTATCACTTCGCCTAGATTACTTGCAATTTGTCCAAGCACTACTGAGATATCAAGACTGTCTCTAATATCGCTACTAAGTTTGTACATCAGTGCCATTTGTCTTTTGGTCTGCTGCGACTCTTGATAGATAGCGGCTTGCATTAATGCCATCTCTACTTGCTTGGCTATAGATTCTAGAAGTTGTTGTTCACCTTGAGTGAATTTGCGGGTCTGACTGTATAGAGCTATAGAGATTACGCCGATCAGTTCTTTGCCGGCTTCACGGTAAAGCCCGCATGCTAAGTAGCTTTTAAGCCCAAGTTGATTAGAGAAAAATTTAGCAATATCAGCTTTTTCGCTACTGAAGTCACCGATATTAATACTTTGCATGTCCAAGTTTGGAGCATAGACAGTACCGATACTTTCTTGCAATAATACATTCATCTTCTCGGTCATATCTTCGTGCGGTGACCAAGAAGATTGTTGTTCTTCACCACGCATACGTTTGTTGAGAATAATAATGCCACAAGCATCAACACCCATTACTTGGGCGATCTCTTGTGATGCGATTTTGATGATTTGATCTACGTCGAGAGAATCGCGGATAGTTGTAGTTACTTGGTTGAGCAAGAACTCACGCTGTGCCATCGAGAGGCTTTCGTTATGTAATTCGTTCTGGTTGAATACAGTTGCGATCTGCTCAGCAAACGGTCTGACTAAACCGCTGTGTAAGTTGGTCCATTTACTAGGCTTAGCTAAGACCATTAAGCCCCAAACCTTGTCTCTGACTCTAGATTCGAAGATCTCAGCCTTGTAATTTTTGGGTGTATAGTCGAAGTTTTGTATTTGTTCATAGCTCCAGAGTTTAGGGACACCATTATCGCTATTAGTTTGTGGATAATATAATTCGTATTTATTGCCTTTGGCCTCATCACTGACTTTGCGGAAGAAATGTAATTGATCAGTCCCAAGAAACTTATTCATAGCTTTAGAGATTTTTTCGAGCGCTAAATCGGGGCGCAAAGTCTTGCGCAGATCAGAAGTGAGACCGCTGATAAGTTTGCCGCGCTCCTTGATTTCTATGGTGTACATGAATACTGCAAGGAACAGCATCATCTCACTCATCTCTTCAAGAATGGCTCTCTGAGAGTATTTGGCTGGGAATTTAACATAGAGCTTACCCCAATGCTGCAGATCCCAGACTCTTAGTTCGCCATCTAGTTGGGTGAGTTCATTTAGTTGAATACCCTCGGCAAGTTTGCGTCCGAAGCCAAGATCTTCCTCGTGATTACAACTGTGTATAAAAGCCTCATCGCGATAATGACCGATTACCGCAATATTGCCGCCAGTGCTGTGATAAACCTGCTGCGAATCGTTACTGATAAGAAAACAATAATCCGCTCCTAATTCTCTTGTAAGTAGGTCAAGGAAACTAGCCAAGACGTCAAAAGGCTCGAGGTTTTCTACGTAGAAAAACCTACTAAGCTCGGCCAAAAGGTTTAGGGAATAGCTCTCTTTCTTAACCAAAGGATAACCTTTTTACAGTACTTAATTAATATGCCCGCATTCTTCAATAAAAACTACAATACTGTCCACGATGCCATGAACTCTAGCATTAGAAAAATCGGCGTTTTGCAGATGAATTTGGATAATGTAGATACAATTGGTTATAAGGCTGTAAACCCAGATGCTGTGATGTTTTCATCCCTGCTTAAAGACATGTTTAGGGATGATAGCCAAGGTGAAATGATGCATACCGGACGCAATTTAGACTTATCTTTAACAGCTCCAAACGCATTTTTCTTGGTAGAGGGCGAAGACGGTCCTGAGCGGATACGCAATGGCAGCTTTTATCTTAATAATAAAGGTCAGATAACTAATCATGATGGCAAGGAACTGGTGGTTCTTGACCGTAATATTGACGAAGAAATCAAGTTGCATCACAGCAGTGACATCAAGATCAATGCTAAAGGTGAAATCATAGCTGATGGTAAATACTATGGCAGATTAGCCGTAGATTATGATCATCGTGCTCCGGGTCAAGTCGCTTATGTCGCTCAAGGCAATTTAGAAGCTTCGAACGTTGATATTAACAGCACTTTTATGAATATGGTACAGGTGAAGCGTCACGTCGATACTTTACAAGGAATTATGGCGATGGAAATGGTGCTTGATAAGAGCATAGTGGAGACTTACGGTAGAAATGTTTAATCAATACACTAGAAACAGTATGAGTACAGTGAACCGTCAAGTGCGTTCGCTAGGTAATTCATCAGGCAATATTAATAACTATTTTACTACTGGATACAAATCTAAACAAACAAGATTCTACGATACTATGCAAGGCATGGTTAGCCAAGAGACACACAACTTCAGTACTGGAGTGCCACGTAAAACTGATAGAGAACTAGATTTCGCTATAGATGGAGTGGGTTTCTTCGAAGTGGTGATGCCAGATGGTACTTATGCTTATACTCGTGATGGCTCCTTGAAGTTAGGTCCTACCGGTGAACTGCTCTCAGCACAAGGATACCCTATTAGTAATACTTCTACTAAAGATATAGCCGATCAGAATATTAGTTATGAAGATTTAGTTGCTGGCAAGGTTGACATCGGTCTTAACTCTCAGAATATTAGAGTACCTACTGGTTCTAATGTGGTTTTGCAAGAGAATGGTGATCTAGAAAGCTCTGATGGTCAGCCTTTGGGACGTATGACACTTGTGGCTTTTCCTAATGTTGATGGTCTTCATGAAATTGGTGGTGGCTTATATCTGCCGACAGAAGCATCGGGCAGACCGGAAGAAGTTAAGACTGGTGAAATGAACGGGCAGACACATCTCTTACAGGGTTATATAGAGGCTTCTAACACTAATATAGTGCAAGACATGAACCGCATTGTGGAGATGAATACATCGGTGAAAGCACAAATGAAAGTTATCAAACTTCTCGATCAAATGCAAGAAGGACTCAATTCGACGATTACGCGTAACTTATAAAAGGCAAACAAATGGATTACTACAATAATTACTCTTCAGGCAATATGGGAACAGCGTTCTTGGATAATAATATGCAAAGCACTTATGCTGGCACTATGCCTCAAGGATCTAGCTTCGGAGCAGTGATGTCTAATTTATCTGGCGGTATTAATCAG
>JAYVUR010000285.1:0-1934 GCA_043787715.1 Candidatus Melainabacteria bacterium | reverse complement strand
TGCTCGCTCTGGGCTTCACTTCTTAATCTTTCCAAAGTATTACAAGTTCCCGAGAATCCTTACTCAGCAAGGAGTTTGGTCAAAGCGGGAATTGCTGGTGCGACTTATTTTAAAAAGCCAAGCACCAGCCCAAGACCTAAAGCACCCCTGGCATTCTCCGGCTGGGCCATCTACCAACTGGCTAAACACTTCTCCATCATTAGCCGGGAAAATTTTTCGTACATTAGATTTTCACTGGAAACGAAACACGGGAAGAATTACTATCCCTGATAAACCATATTTATCTACCGAAGGTCAAAGAATCTTCTTAGAACATCTCTCCAGAGCAAGCTGCTATCTCGAATATGGAAGTGGTGGCAGTAACTGCTGCAAGATTGAATCTGCCATTTATTACTGTTGAAAGTGATAAAAAATTCCTCCAAGCAGTAATGCGAAAAATAGGCAGAACAGACTCAAACATCTTCATACACGCAAACGTCGGCTTAACAGATAAAGCTGGCACCCCCATGCTTAGACTTAAGCCTCTTCTTAAGACATGGGGCAAACAATATGCTGAAGCTCCTTGGCTACTCACTCCGGCACCTCAGCCCGATCTTATTCTAGTCGACGGACGTTTCAGAGTTGCATCTGCACTTGAGTCAATAAAACAATGTATTCGACTTGGTATACAATCTCAAGTCACAATTCTTATAGATGATTATGACAGAGAACTCTATCATATTGTAGAGAAATACTTGTGCCTTCAATCTTACGAAGGGAGATTGGCTACCTTCAAGATCAAAAATAATGCAAGTTTAGATGAAATAGAACAATTACAAAAACAGTATTACCACTCTACGCTTTAAACACGGGCTGACTATCTCTGCGATCTAACATTCCCCTCTATCACCGCCTGCTCTGTCGTAAAATCATAAACAATCGTATCTGCGTAAATAGTCCTGCCATCCTGCACTATATATGGATTACCCTTGAAGCGAGCTATACGCGGTTTACGATCAGCACCAGCTTCAACCAGCATCTCTGCAGCATAAACCTTAACCTTAGTCGTAGTCACCGCTACTGAGCCGTGCGCCTTGACTTCACCACTTTCATAGATTAGTAATTCAGCAGCATTAACCACAGAACCATTAGAGAGCTTGGCTGAAGCCGCACCACGAGCAATTATAGGTTTATCCTTAGAGAGTATCAGCTCATTAGCTGTAAGTTTAGTAGTACCCTGACTTAAACTAGCGTGCCCCAAGCTAGTAACTGTATCGAAATCCCGTGAAATATAGCCCTCATCACCAGTGATAATGGCAGGATTAGCAGCAAGCTTCTCAAGCTGCCATCTGCCGCGCACTTCTATATTAGTTTTAGCATCATCAAAATGTATTTCAGCTGCACTGAGCTTATGCTTACCATCACTTGAAATTAACTGCGCACCATCATAAAGCCTAATAGATTTAATTTTGTTATTGAGCAAGGCGTGATCAGCTTTAATGATGAACTTCTCAGCGCCAGATTCATAAACTCTAATTACTACTTTGTGCACCTTGCCTTGTTTCTGATCTTGATCAAGCTCAGCGCTTGCTGCATTAAGAACCCATTTGAGCTTGTTAGTTTTGCGATCTATTTCGCTTATTTCATATTGCTTAACCGTTACATTAGCTTTCTCAAACTCTTCTGGCACCTCGGTGGTGTTTACAGTAATAAAAGCAGAGATGCCACTATAGATAAAAAATAAAAGTCCAATTATAAGCGGACTTAATAATATAAGATTAGATTTATGCTTACGTAAAAATTCCATCGTTGCCTAGTGGGCGCCCGCAAAGGCGCCCCTAAACATTAGCTTACACCGTTTCGGCTTGCTTTTCTTTTTTGCTTTTGGTACTTAGTTCTTCTAGTTGTCTGCCTAGATCAGCTGCTTTGTTCTGAATATTCATTGCAGTTTCTTT
>JAYVUR010000284.1:0-6181 GCA_043787715.1 Candidatus Melainabacteria bacterium | reverse complement strand
ATGAGTATTTAGAAAAAGTCCTACAGTTATGCTAATTCTTCATGCGCTAGCCTTGCAAAACCACCCCCCCCCCAATATTAAATTTTTATAATCAAACTTAAATACGTTCATTAATTAGATTTGAGTAAAGCATCTACGCCAAGATTTCATTCGCAGACTAAAATAGCTATATAGATATGGCTGAAACATTAATCCAAGTCAAAAACCTAAGCAAATCCTTCCCAGTAACTAAGGATATTTGGGGCAGGACTACTAAATCACTGCAAGCAGTGAATAATATATCTCTTGAAATTAAACAAGGTGAGTGTCTTACTCTTGTCGGCGAATCTGGTTGCGGTAAATCCACCCTAGCCAGACTTATACTCAAGCTTACTGAGGCTGATGGTGGTTCAGTACTATATAAAGAACAGGATTTACTTAGTCTAAGTGATAACAATCTGCGCAAACTCAGACCAGAATTGCAGATGGTATTCCAGAATCCTTATAGCAGTCTTGATCCGCGTTATCGGGCTTATGATAGTATCGCTGAGCCGTTGCATGTGCACTGGAACTACTACCGCCGTCATTGCAAGGAGCCGCAGGTGACGAAGCAACGCAATGACGCGATCAAACAACGAGTACTAGAGTTACTTAAACTAGTAGAACTCGACGAGAGCATACTCACTAAATATCCACATGAATGTTCAGGCGGACAGAATCAGCGGGTTTGCATAGCTAGAGCCCTAGCCTTGAATCCCAAGCTGGTAGTAGCCGACGAGGCGGTGAGCGCACTAGATGTCAGCACTCAGTGGAAGATACTTGAATTGATAAAACGTCTGCAGCAAGAACTTGGTGTGAGCTTTTTGTTCATTGCGCATAATCTCGGCGTGGTTAAATATGTCGCTGACAGGGTCGCAGTGATGTATTTAGGTGAGATCGTCGAACTGGCTAACGCTGAAGAAATATTCAAAAACCCTTTGCATCCCTACACTAAAGCACTAATTAATGCAGCGCCGGTGCCCGATCCACGCGCGCGCGACAGAGAGCGTATCTATCTAGGCGGTGAAATCCCCAAGGCGACAGAGATACCGAGCGGCTGTCCTTTTCATACCCGCTGTCCAGTTGCAATTAGTGATTGCACTAGAGTTAAACCTACTCTACTAGAAGTGCAGGGGCATCAGGTGAGTTGTTTACTAGTATCATGAAATCAACCGAAGCTAGCAACACTAAAAGTACTAAGATCTCTGAGATGAATTCGCTAGAGATGGTGAAACTCTTCATCGATGAAGAAGATTCAGTGCAAAACGCACTTAAAAGCGCCAGCAAACAAATCGCTGCTGCCATCGATGTCATAGCGTCCGCACTTAATCAAGGTGGCAAATTATTCTATATCGGCGCTGGCACTAGCGGCAGACTAGGAGTGCTAGACGCTTCAGAGTGCCCGCCCACATTCGGCACTAAGCCAGAATTGGTGCAGGGTATTATCGCCGGCGGTATTGATGCACTCACTAGCGCTATTGAAGGCGCTGAAGATGACAGAGTCGCCGCGCGACTTGTAGTGCAAGATCTTATGCGCGCGGGGGATGTACTAGTAGGTATCACCGCTAGCGGCGCTACACCATATGTCGTAGCGGCCCTAGAGGCAGCGCGCAAATCTGGACTTAAGACTATCGCTATAGCGAATAACAAAGATGCTGATACTTATAAAGTTTCTGAGCTGAGTATCTTCTTAGATACTGGCGCTGAGCTGATCGCGGGTAGCACTAGGCTTAAGGCTGGTACTTCGCAGAAGCTCGCCCTTAATATGATTAGCACTTGCACTATGGTGAAACTTGGCAAAACCAGAGGCAATTTGATGACTAATCTTCAAGCCAAGAACGATAAGCTTAAAGCGAGAGCCCTCAAGCTAGTACAAGAACTTAGCGGACTTAGCCAAGAAAAATGCCAAACAGCACTAGAAGCCTGTGGCTATCAAGTGGAAGAAGCTTTGCGCAAGCTTAAATAATTATACGGTGTTTAATTACTTCCTAGATAATATATTATCCTCGCCGCAGAACAAAACCGCAGCTAAGTCAAAGCGAAACCTAAAAATTATCCAGCACCCAGAATATGGTGAAATAACTTTACGCAAAATTAAAGGCTCGCGCAGGCTTAATATACGCATAGCGCCGCTCAAAGGCATAAGCGTCACCTTGCCTTATAGTTCTAGCTGGACAGAAGCTGAAGATTTTATCGCTAAGCGCAGCGATTGGATACGCGGAGCACTAGCAGAAACGCAGCAGCAAGAAGCTCAGCAGACCATATTTAAGCCGGGGGTAGAATTTAAAACTAAGGATCGGGAATTGGTTTGGACACTGCTGCCAGAGGGATCCTTCGCTACGCTCAGGATGACAGGGATTTCGTCATCGCGAGAAGCGCGCTGGCGAAGCAATCCAATAGTAAAAACTAGAATTAGCAAGAATAAAATCCATATCTACTATAGTAACGAAGAAGCGCTCGACTCAGAAGCGAATCAAAAAACTATACGCGCGGCCATAGAAAGAACTTTGAAGCTAGAAGCTAATCAATATCTACTACCCCTACTTAATCATTATGCTAATAAACATAGACTTAAGCTAGGTAAAACTAGCCTAAGAGCCAGCCGCAGCCGCTGGGGCAGTTGCAGCTCGCGCAATGATATTAGCATCAATATTCACCTAATGCGTTTACCCGAGCAATTGCAGAACTACGTTCTCTTACATGAATTGGCGCATACAGCAGAGCATAATCATAGTGCGAAGTTTTGGGCTCTACTCGATAAACTATCTCAAGCAGAGTTGGGCGCTAGCGCTAAGCAACTTGACAAAGAACTTAAAGACTATTCTCCACAACTATATTAAAACATTGTCAATAGAAATACTAGAACAAAACACCTAGTCCACATGGTTGATCTTTGGGACAAAGCTTCAAGGCTCAACTACTAATGACCGTTAGTCCGTTATGTAGGAGTTCACTCAAAAGTGATCAAGCATCGTTTGAAATTTCTTCGCTTCACGGCAACCATGCTAACAGCAGCAGTACTGCTGTTGCCTACTATGGCCCCAGTTCAAGCCGAAAGTTTACTCAGCAGCAATAATATTACTAATTCTGGTTTGAAATCAAACATTAACGAACAACAAGCTCCAACTGAAGTTGGTAATATCTCCGGCAGCAACATAGAAGAAGCAGCAACTAGTGATAGCAGTCTAAGTGATGACGAGACTGACGATAGCGACGATGATAATGGTGCAAATGCAAGCCAAAGTTCAAGCAAGCTTGAGACAGCATCTATAACTACTAGTGCTGTTAGCAAAGCCTCAATCCCAGCCTACCAAGCTCTAGACTTCGTCTCTGGCTACGATGAAAAGATGAAGGCTTCTATCTATAGCAAAAGTAAAAATCTAGATCTACTGCAGGGACGTAGAATTAAACTTAAACTCAATCCAAAAGCACTCTATAAAACCAAAGAAAAAAGTACTACTTTTAAAGTGAGCTTGTATGATACCACCACCGGCACGAGAGAGTTCGTCACTACTCAGAATGTAACCATTTCCAGAGGCGATAAAACCACCTATTTAGATTTGGATCTGAATTATTTTTATACCTCCGCTAAAGATGTTGAGCTTGATATTTATGACACTTTAGGTGATCTGTACAATACTTACTCTACAACGATTGAAGCAACTAACCTGCAAACCCAGACAGCAGCAGTAGATGAGCAAACTGACCCAATTGCAAGTATGGCGGAGTGCGACAACACTCAGTTCGGAGCTTGCCAATTAGATTATATTCTAAACAAATTACAATTCGAAGCACGCAAGTCAAGTAAATCTGGAGCTGGTTACACCAAGACCAGAGATGGTTCGTACAAGATCTTCTTCCCGCTTGGCTCCTCGCAAGTAGTACAACAAACTAAATACTTCGCTAGTAATAGCGGTGGTTCAAGTGGTGGTAGCTCTGGTACCGGCTCTGGCGGCGGCAAGGGCGGCGGCAAAGGTCAAGGCGAAGGTGGTGGCGGACTTAGCGACAATAGCGTTAACTCACTTATCGTAGATCTTAATGGCGTAAGAATAGGACAATATGCCAGCGACCCAACAACACCATCTGGTGGCATGATCACTTATTTCCCGACTAGCAATTCTATGGGCTTCAAAATCATAGGAGCTGCTAACGAGCAGATAGTTCTAAATCCAAATGGTTACGTAGGCATAGGAGTTAGCAGCCCAACAGCATACCTTGATATTGCTGCCGGTAATAGCGCCTTCCCTTCTCTGCGTTTACGTAAAGCTACAGTAACCACTTCTACGGCAGTTGATGGTGCCATAGAATACGATGGTAGATTATGGATGACTCAAGGTACTGCACGCAAACAAATAGTAACTGCAGATCAATTACCTGATATGAGCAATCTACCCAGTTCAAGCCTCACCGGGACCATTCAGGGCAATGTTTTACCTGCGTATCTAATTAGAGTTGATGGCTCTCAAGAGCTTCACACAAAAACGCTATATGACTCTGTAATGAACGATACTATAACTAGAAATAATTTTACCATCAATGGTAATCTAGCCTTTACCGGTGGAAACTTCGCTAATGGCAAAATTCTAGTCTCTGATGCTAGCGGTAACGCTGACTGGAAAATTCATGATCAATGGTCACTTGACTCAGATAATGGCGACACAGTAGATGCCTTATACATACGTGATGGTGGTAGAGTCGGTATCAATGATACAAGTGCTGATTATTTATTAGATGTCAATGGTACTTTAGGCGTTACTGGCAATACTACACTTGGCAACAATCTTGCCGTAGCTAATAATACTGCTATCGCAGGCACCCTTGGCGTCACCGGTGCGACCAACTTATCAAGCACACTTGCTGTTACCGGCGCTAGTACTTTATCTAGTAGTTTAGATGTAACTGGCAATACCACCCTTGCTAGCGATCTATTAACTAATGGTGATGCCATCGTAGAAGGCTCAGTAAGAGTCGGTCCTGGCGGCTCTAGAGATTTCGCTACTGCTAATGGTGATTTATACGTCGAAGGGATCCTAGAAGTTGATGGCGACATACACCTCGGTGATGTTCATACTGACAACATGATAGTTGAAGCGTCCCTAGTCGTTAATGGCGGCGTCACTATTAATAACGGTCTGAACATGAGTACCAATCTGATAACCAACATCGGTAATATTGGCACTGATTTTATGAATGGTGGCGGACTTAACCTTAACGGCGATCTAGCTGTTAATGGTGATAATTTATATCTCGATGTTAGCAATGCCTCATTAGCAATTAATGATTCCAGCCCTGATGCGAGTTTAGAAATCGCTACTAAGAACTCAACTATTCCGTTTATGATCAGCAACGGCAGTGACGGTGATTATTTAACAGTTCTTGCTAATGGTGATATTGGTATCAATGATACCAGCGCAGATTATCTACTTGATGTCAATGGAACTCTTGGTGTAGCAGGCAATACCAATCTTGCAGGAACACTCAACGTAGCTGGCTCATCTACACTCAACTCTCTAGGAGTAACTAATAACACAACAGTAGGTGGCACTCTTGTTGTTACTGGTGCTACTACTTTATCCAGTACATTAAATGCAGGTGCAACAACTCTCAACTCACTAGCTGTGACCAATAATACAGTAATGAGCGGTAACATTAATGTCACCGGCACAACAGGACTCAATGGTGCTATCAACGCTAATGGCTCAGCTATATTTAATAGCAATTTGGGTAATAACGATTTTAGAGTCAAAGGTCAAACTAATGCTGATCTATTCGTGGTAGACGCGAGCGCTGATATGATCGGTATCGGCATGAGCAATCCTGCCGCAACTTTACATATCAATGGTAGTTTGATTGCCGAAGGTGCTAGCAGCTTCCACAGTGACATCAGCACCCATGGTAATATTCATGCCGGTGGATATGGTGATTTCAATGGCGATCTTATTACCAATGGCGCAACTTTTGTTGTTGACGTCGAAACTGCAACAGTCGGTATCGGCGATGCTACTCCTGATGCAAGTTTAGAAATCGTAACCAACGGCTCTACTATTCCATTAATGGTCAGCAATGGCAGTAACGGTGATTATTTAACAATGCTAGCAAGCGGTGCTCTTGGTATTAATGATAGCAGTCCAGATTATTTATTAGATGTCAATGGCACAATGGG
>JAYVUR010000283.1:0-2242 GCA_043787715.1 Candidatus Melainabacteria bacterium | reverse complement strand
TAACTACACTTTCTATGATCGCGGTTATATAGAAGTAGAACGCTGGAAGATTGCTAACCATGGTTACAGTGCCAAAACTTTCCATTGCGAAATGCTAGACCTTGAAAAACTCTTCGCTCGTTCTAGTAATACTTTTGCTAGTCATCTTGCTCTTAAGATGGGTGCTAATACTTTTTATAACTATATACGCATGTTTGGTTTTGGCAACAAAACCGAGATCGAACTAATGGGTGAAACCAAAGGTATAGTCAAAAAACCACACACCTGGCATTTATCAGACACCGCCACTACGGGAATGGGTCAGGGGGCGATTTCTATCACACCAATACAAATGCTAGCGGCAGCCAATGCTATTGCAAATAATGGTGTTTGGATCAAACCTACTCTGATTAAAGTTGAAAACCCAGCAGCAATGCATAAACGCCAAGCTGATCTTACCGAAAAATACTACAAAGAGAAAAAACATTTACTCAAATTCAAACGCCAAGGTAAAAATAAAGAAGATATGTTCGTAGTAATTAATCCTGAAACTTCTAAAATAGTTCGCGGGCTTCTGACGCGCTCTCTCGCTTATAACCTAACAGAGAAGCACAGCATCGCAGGTAAAGTCGAAGGGTTAGAAGTTGCTGGTAAAACTGGTACCGCCCAAAAAACCAAAGAAGGTGGTGGCTACCACCGCAACCACACCGTAGCTAGTTTCTTAGGTTTCTTCCCTGCTTCAGAGCCGCGCTTTATTATTCTTAGTGTTATTGATGACCCGCAAACCGACGGTGGTTGGGGTGATACAGTCTCTGGACCTGTGTTTAATAAGGTAGCTGGTTACTGCAAGAACTTATACTTGCAATAAATCTCTACCTAACTGCTTAGAAACTTGCTGCTGATTCTTCACCCAATCCCGATGCGCATTAAGATCTGCGTAGTTAGTCACGCCGAGACGAGCTGACCATTTAATGCCGCGCTCAGTAGCCACTCGCGCTACACCATAGAGTTCCATATTTTCAACAGCCTTGGTAAAACAATAATGCTCTAAAATACGCGCAGATAATTCTGAAGAGTTAGTAATTTCTAGTGAGCACAAGCAAGGCGTCATTGCGAGCTGCGAAGCGGCGTGGCAATCTCCCTGCAATGACGTCATTGCGAACGAAGTGAAGCAATCAGCTTCACGCACACTATAAGCCAAACCCAAGACCGCACCACGTTCTAATAAAGACACAGAACTAACTTCAACTAGATCACCAATATTCAATTCTTGGTTATAAGAACCGCAAGTGCCAAGAAAAATAATCTCATTAATCTCGCTGTGCTGATTAAGAATGCGATTAAGTTCAAGCGCTGCTTCAAGATAGCCAATGCCAAGCGCCGCCTGCAAAGCGTCAGCACTAACGGCTTTTAGTTCTTCGTTCCAGGCGGCGCAGATTAAACGCATGGCTACTATTGTAGAATATTAGATAGTGAAACGACTAGCAATTATGACTTCAGGCGGCGACGCCCCCGGCATGAACGCCCATATCAGGGCAGTAGTAAGACACGCGCTTGCGCGTGGTCTGCAACCCTACGGTATTTATGAGGGTTATCAAGGACTTATAGAAGGTAAACTGCAAGCACTTAATTATGAATCTGTAAGCAATATAGTTCAGCGTGGTGGCACTATTCTTAAGACTTCGCGCTCGCAAGAATTCCTAACTACTGAAGGGCGCCAGCGAGCCGCTGACAATTTACGCAAGCATAATATAGATGGGCTTATATGCTGCGGCGGTGATGGTAGTTACGCTGGGCTTAGAGCCCTTTCTGGCACTGGCACTGAAGCTAACGGCTCCCCTCGCGGTCAGTGGTCAGAAGGTCTAGCAATAGGCACACCCGGCACTATTGATAATGATGCGCAAGGTACTGAATACACTATTGGTTACGATACTGCCGTGAACACTGCTGTAAGCGCCATCGATAAGTTACGCGACACTGGTGACTCGCATAATATAACTTTTATTGTTGAAGTTATGGGCAGACACTCTGGCGATATTGCGCGCGCTGTTGGCACAGCTAGCGGCGCACGTTTAATACTGACTCCAGAAACTGCTAATGATTTTCATGCTCTCACTTCTACTCTTAGATCGCGCGGACACGACATCATAGTAGTAGCTGAAGGTGATGAATCTGGTGGCGCTTTTAAGCTTGCCGAGAAGATTAATGCCTACCAAAAACAATGTGGTGAGCCGCACTATAATTTCAGGATTTGTGTACTTGG
>JAYVUR010000282.1:0-9512 GCA_043787715.1 Candidatus Melainabacteria bacterium | reverse complement strand
CCCATAATTGCGTGTACTTCACCGGCGCGAATTTTCAAATTCAAACCCTTGATGATCTCACTTTCGCCGCTCGCGAGGCTTGCATGTAAGTTATTAATTTCTACTATATAGTTATCCAACGCTATTCTCCAGTTTTAATGATATTAATTGATTCGCTTCAGCAGCGAATTCGCCAGGTAATTCAGCGAATACTTCTTTGCAGAAGCCACCAATAATGGTGCTAACAGCATCTTCAGCAGAAATGCCGCGTTGCTGCAAATAGAAAAGCTGGTCTTCTGAGATTTTAGACGTTGAAGCTTCATGCTCCACCACCGCTGAATTATTGCCTATCTCTATATATGGTGTGGTGTTAGCACTAGACCTGCTGCCGATAAGCATGGAGTCGCACTGAGTGTAATTGCGTGCGCCTTCGGCTTTAGCGCCGATGCGAACTAGACCTCTGTAACAGTTCTGTGATTTGCCAGCTGAAATACCCTTGCTAATTATGGTTGAGCGGGTATTGCGCCCTAGATGTATCATCTTAGAGCCGGTATCAGCTTGCTGGTAATTATTAGTTAGGGCGACTGAGTAGAACTCACCGACACTATTATCACCTTGCAAAATGCAACTAGGATATTTCCAGGTGATAGCAGAACCTGTTTCAACTTGAGTCCAAGATATTTTAGAATTCACGCCAGCACATTTGCCGCGCTTAGTAACGAAATTATACACTCCGCCTTTGCCGTTTTCGTCACCGGCGTACCAGTTCTGTACTGTAGAATATTTAATTTCAGCATTATCAAGCGCCACGAGTTCAACCACAGCAGCGTGCAGTTGATTGGTGTCGAAGGCAGGAGCCGTACAGCCCTCGAGGTAAGAGACATAACTATTGGAGTCGCAAATTATTAGTGTGCGCTCGAACTGTCCTGAGCCTTCGGTGTTAATTCTGAAATTGGTAGATAGTTCTAGCGGGCACTTAGTATTGGGTGGAATATAGACGAAGGTTCCGTCGCTAAACACCGCACTATTCAAGCAAGCATAGAAATTATCAGAGCTAGGAACTACTGTACCTAAGTATTTGCGCACAAGTTCTGGGTGCTCTTGCAGAGCTTCAGAAATGGAACAGAAAATGATACCGATTTCAGCAAGTGCCTTCTTGTGAGTGTTGCCGACTGAGACGCTATCGAAAATGGCATCTACAGCGATACCTTCTAATCGTTGTTGTTCAGCTAAGGGTATACCCAACTTCTCGTAGGTGCGTAATATTTCTGGATCTACTTCATCAAGACTTTGCTTGCTGGTTTTCTGTTTAGGTGCTGAATAATAAATAATGTCCTGAAAATCTATCTCAGGGTAATTTACATTAGCCCACTTAGGTTCTTTCATTGCAAGGAATTGTTTGTAGGCTTTAAGTCTAAAATCTAGTACGTAAGCAGGTTCTTCCTTGATCGCTGAAATGCGCGCGACTACATCGATTGAAAGCCCCTTGGGGAAAGAATCTGTATCTAGCTTGGTGTGGAAGCCATACTTGTATTCTTGATTGTTTAGCTTTTCAAGATTGAGTTCCATGATTAATTAAGGCTAAGCTCCTGAAGCGTTCCTGTTAAATCCACTTCCTTGGTTAGTAGTTGATCGAGAGTGATTGATTTGAAGTAATTATTTACCATGCTTGAGATGGTCGCCCACACTGGTCTTACTGAACATTCATTATTGTGCACGCAACTACTACTATGTCCGCTGTGGTTGGCGCAAAAATCATCAGCAAAAGCTTCGTCACTCAAGGCTTGCATAATCTCAAATAAGCTTATTGCGGCAGCAGTTTTTAATAAGCGATAACCACCATGTTTACCGCGTACGCTCTCGACTAAATTGCCTCGACGCAGTTTAAGTAGTATTTGGGCTACATAGTCGGCGCTGATATGTTCAGCTTGAGCGATTTCGTTTAGCGTGGCTAATTCGGTACTGCTCGCAATGACGTTTGTCTTAGCTTTGGCTGCAGTGATTTTATAGAGTTGCAAAATTACTCTTAATCCATACTCTTCATTGGCTGTTATCTTCATTTATGGTTTTTGCTATAGTGTTCTCGTCCCCAATTTAGCAATTATACCCTAATCTTGATAATATTTTCAAGTTTAACAGATAAAATTAAGCTTTCGGCTTCAGTGATCAAAATTGAGCATACTCTCTTTTCGCTGCCTTTTGTGCTGGCGGCAGCTACTCTTGCTTATAATTTTCAACCCTTGCCAGCAGGCTTATTGTTTCAGCGTTTTTTTTGGATAATAATTGCTCTGACCAGCGCTAGAGCTGCAGGCATGGCACTTAATCGCATCATAGATAAAGATATAGATGCAGCGAATCCGCGCACTGCTTCTAGAGAACTTGCCTCTGGCACTCTTAGTTTGCGCGCAGCTTGGATATTAGTTGCATTATCGCTACTTATATATATAGTTGCAGTTTTATATATGCCGCCTCTCTGTCAGTGGCTATCACCAATTCCTGTTATTTGGATAATAACTTATCCTTACCTTAAGCGCCTCACTTATTTTTCGCATTTATTTCTTGGTACTACTCTTGGTGGCGCTACTCTTGGAGCTTGGATAGCAATTACTGGTGCTATTGATAATTTAGCCCCAATATATTTGGCTCTTGCTGTGGTTTTTTGGGTAACTGGTTTTGATATTATTTACGCTACTCAGGATATAGATTTTGATAAAGCAAGTGGTTTGCATTCTATCCCTAGTCGTTTTGGTTTTGCTAATGCTGTGCGTATAACTAAGTTCTTGCATTTCCTTACACCTCTCTGCCTTTATTTATGCGGGCTTGAACTGGGTCTGGGCCTAGCTTATAAGCTTGGTGTGCTCGCCGTGATAGCAGCATTATTCTATGAACAGCAATTAGTTAAAGAGTCTAAGATTGAAGCAGCTTTCTTCACTGTTAATACTTGGATATCTTTTGTTATTCTGGGGGCAGTCTTGACTGAGATTGCACTTAGATGATAGTTTTTCGCTATATCCGGAAATATTATTCTAGTTATCTACTTGGACTTATTATCCTGGTGTTAGTGAATTTACTTTCAGCCTATATCCCGCAGTTAATTCGCCGTGCGGTGAACCAGCTGAGTAGTTCTTCTGGTCAGATGCTTAGTTCTAATATTAATGAGATAGTAATTACCGTATTAGTGCTTGCTCTAGTGATGGCGCTATTGCGCACTGCTAGTCGCTGGATTATTTTTGGGCTAGGTAGGCAGATAGAGTTTGATCTTAAATCTGATATTTTCAAGCACTTATTGCGCTTCGAGCCGCGCTTCTTCACTCGCTATCAAGCCGGAGACTTAATCTCTATTATGACTAATGATGTGCAGTCGATTAGAGGCATGGCTGGTTTTGCTATATTGAATTTACTCAATACTATTATTGCTTTTATTATTATTGTGCCTTTGATGTATAGGCTGAATGCGGTTCTGACACTATGCTTCCTCTTATTGGTGCCAATTGTATTGCTTTCTGTAACTTTGGTGAGCAAACAAATCAAGCATTACCAAGAATTAGTGCAAGAGAAACTAGCCGAGATAAGTAGGTTTATAGAAGAGAATCTTTCTGCTATTTATATCATCAAGAGTTATGCGCAGGAGAAGTCTGAGATTCAACGCTTCGCTAAGCAGAATCAGGGACTACTAGCTTACTACCTGAAACTGGTTAGAGCGAGGACTTATATGGGTCCCTTGATGAAAGTCATTGCTAGTGCTGGTTTTATATTGCTTTTGTATTTTGGTGCTACTGCTGTCTACGATAAAAGCTTCGCTATCGGTGATTTTGCTGCTTATAGTTTGTATATAGAGCGTTTGATTTGGCCGGTGGCGACTCTTGGTTGGCTGATCACGATTGTATATAGGGCGAGGGTGAGTGGTGCGCGCATAGATGCTCTGTTCAAACTTAAACCAACTATTGTTGATGCTAAGGATGCTGCAAAGCTTAAGAAGATTGAGCGGGGGATTTATTTGCCATATTTGAACCCCGTCATCCTGAACGAAGTGAAGGATCCCTGTAATGCAGCACAAGAGGGATCCTTCGCGCTTCGCGCTCAGGATAGCAAGAACGTGCCCGACGGCACGTTCTTGCGCTCTCAATCGCGAGTGCATAAGGTACCATATATCCACCCCAGCGGCACCACCGCCATCACTGGCAGTATCGGTTCAGGTAAATCTATACTTGCGCGCAAGCTACTTAGACTAGAGGATGCTAAGCCCGGTGAAATTTATATAGATGATACGGATATAACCAAAATTAGTCTTGGTAGTTTGCGCTCGGTAATATCATTGGTGCCGCAGGATAGTTTATTATTCTCGATGTCTATAGCAGAGAATATACTTTATGCAGCTAATACTACGGATATAGAAGAAGCTAAACGTCTAGCCCAGCTTGTTGCTATTGATGATGAGATCAAGGCGATGCCTCAAGGCTACGATACTCTGGTTGGCGAGCGCGGAGTGATGCTCTCTGGCGGGCAGCGTCAGCGCATAGCTATAGCAAGAGCTGTTGCGCGCAAACCTCAACTGCTTATACTTGATGATGCGCTAAGTAGTGTCGATGCTAAGACGGCAGAACTGATTGCTAAGAATATTAAATATGAGCGTAGTGGTCTTGCTACTGTGTTTATTACTCATAACCTAGAACTGGCTGCTAATGACGATTATAAGCTAGTGCTTGATAAAGGAGCTATTAGTGCTAAATCCTAAATCCAATCTTAGTATGATACGGCTACTAGCTCCTTTTATGGCGCCTTATTATAAGCGTGCATTAATAGTTCTATTATTGCTGCCATTAGGTTCTTTTGTTTTTTCGGTGCAGCCAACTATAATGCAGCGAGCAATAGATGGTCCTATAACTGCTTATGCTAGTTATGCTTCACTATCAGTGTTTATTCAAGCTCTTGCGCCATATTTGTTTTACCTCTTAGCAGCTATTGCATTTACATTCGTTATTCAAATCAATTTACTCTACAGTATTAATTACCTTGGACAGCACATGGTTGCTGATATTAGGGCTAAACTGTTTGAGCATCTAGAGAGTTTGCCGATGAAATTCTTCGACAAAACTCCAGTTGGGCGCAATGTCACTCGCATTACTAATGATATGGAACAGCTGGCTGATAGTTTTGCTGGTGGTTTGATACTGACTTTAGTAGATATAGTTAATGCTCTAGGTATAGTAGCGTTTATGTGCTATCTCAATCTGCAGTTGAGTTTGGCGGTGATAATACTGCTGATCCCTATGTATTTTATTGCTAGGTATTTCCAGGAGCAGTTTCGCAAGGCTAATACTATTGCGCGTGCTGAACTGTCGCGAACCAATTCTTTTTTGCAGCAATGTGTGGTTGGTATAGATGTAGTGCAGGCACTCGATGCTAGTTCTAGGAGTATAGCCAAGTTTAATGAAATCAATCAAAGTTATTTCAAGGCTAATGACGATAGTATTAAGGCTGACTCCGCTTTTTCTGCGGCTATAGAACTAGTCGCGATTGCTAGTATTGCTATTTTAATTTATTTATCTAAAGAGATTTTACTTGCTGGTTCTTTAATTAGCATTGGAGTTATTATTGCTTTTTTGCAGTATGCTCAGACTCTTTTCGATCCGATTCGCAACCTTAGTGATAGGTTCAGCATTATTCAAGCCGGCTTCACCGCCGCTGAGCGTATCTCTGAATTACTTGAAGAGCCTGTCACCATCAGTGATCCAGATCCTGATGAGATGGTGCGCATCGCTGATATTGAGCGCGAGCACGGCGCCGAATTCCCGACTATAGAATTTAGGCATGTCTATTTTAACTATGGCAAGAATCAAGTGCTTAGTGATTTTAATCTGGTGATTAAGCCGAATCAGACTCTTGGCATAGTAGGTAAAACCGGATCGGGCAAAAGTACCATCATTAAATTATTGACAAGGCTTTATGAAGCTGAGCAGGGGGAGATACTTATTAATGGTATTAATATTCGCCGCATCCCTCAAGAAGATCTAAGAACTTTTATTGCGGTGGTGCATCAGGATTCTTATATTTTTGCTGGAGATCTTGAATCGAATCTAGTTCTAGCTAGAACTAATACTGATATGAAATTAATTAAACCTTGCACTGATATACTTGCAAGCAACGGTATTAAACTTGATGCGCAATTAGATCAGCGCGGCACTAATATCTCGGCTGGCGAAGAACAAGTGATTAGTCTTGCTAGAGCCCTAGTTACTAGGCCTAGGGTCTTAGTGCTAGATGAAGCTAGTTCTAATATTGACCTTAATACTGAGTCCAAGCTTCTTAATCTTGTTAAGACTTATCATCAGGAGAATAACAGCACTATTATTGCTATTGCCCATAGGCTGGACACCTTAGCAGGCTTCGATACTTTGCTGCAGCTCTAAATGCTAGGATTATTCTCCATGCGCAAACTCAAAGCTTATCTAATGTTCGCATTAGCTTTTGTCTTTTTTAGCCTTAGTTTTGTTATCCTGCTCACGCCTAGTGAGGAGAGTTCTCTCAAGCTGGTACAGCGCAATAGTTACTACGCAGAACAGTTTCGCAACCTGCTTGTAGCAAGGATGGGAACTGGTGCTATGCGTAAATTAAACCTCTAATTAGTTTTTCCATAATCTTGATGATAATCTAAACTTAAATCCGCGTAAAGCCTTGTAGACAGGCACTATTTTATTGTTTATGATGGATAAGGTCCTTGAGATCTTAATTTTAAACGATGGTGCAAAAATTTTTAAGTAGCGAAGAGAACAGTTCAGCCAAGTTCTTCATGTTCTCCGCGATTGTATGGCTGGTTATAGGAATGGGACTGGGCTTGCTCGGTGCTCTTGAATTCTCGGCCCCAGATTTAACTAAGGGTATTTCTCAGCTTTCATTTACTCACATTAGACCAGCGCACGTTAATATGGTGGCTTTTGGTTGGCTTTCTATGGCTAATATTGGCTCAGCTCTATATATTATCCCAGCATTATGTAAGACTAAGCTCTATTCCGAGAAACTAGCTAATTTTGTTTGCTACGTATGGAACTTTGTTATAGGTGTTGGTTGCTTTTCACTTTTGAATGGTTACACTGAAGGACGTGAGTATGCTGAATTTAGAGAACCTTTTGATATTCTTGTTCTTGTTGGATTGTTACTTCTTTCGTATAACTTATTTCGCACGGTGTTGAACCGCCAAGTGAAGAAGCTCTATGTATCAGTTTGGTACATTATGGGTGCGTTTTTTTGGATGCCGTTTGTATATGTAGTTGGTAATCGTACTTTCGTTGCGATGGACGGACTCAATGACGGTATTCTTAATTGGTTCTACGGTCACAACATACTTGGTATGTGGTTTACAGTGCTAGGTGTAGGTATTGCTTACTATATGCTACCTAAGATGAGCGGTAAGCCGGTTTGGAGTCACTCCTTATCTATGTTTGGTTTCTGGACTATTGCATTTTTCTATGCACCGACTGGTACTCACCACTTGCTGCAGTCACCGGTGCCAGAGTGGCTTAAAGCACTAGCTGTAATATTCTCTGCTGCGCTGGTTATTCCAGTTATCTCTGTGCTAGCGAATTTTTATATGACCATGAAAGGTAGTTGGTGGATGCTTACTACTAATATGCCACTTAGATTTGTCATGACTGGCGCATTGTTCTATCTATTCACTTGTATTCAAGGTCCTTTTCAGGCGACTCGTGGTGTTAACTGGTACATCCACTTCACTCAGTGGGTTGTAGGTCATGCTCATGCTGCTTTACTTGGTACTTTTAGTTTCTTCGTGATCGGTTCCTTGTATTATGCAATACAGAGATTTACTGGCAGGCGTATATATAGTGTGCGCTTAGTTAAGTGGCACTATTGGTTGCTATTCATAGGTTTCTCGATATTCTACCTAGTGCTTACGATAGCTGGTTTACAGCAATCAGCAGGCTGGGCTCTTGGTTACCCAGTGGCGCAGTGGTCATTAGTATTGCCGCCTATGTGGTTTGCTCGTGCGGTTGGTGGTGTGATGATGTTCTTGTCTAGCTGCTTGTTTGCCTACAATATTTATATGACTATGCATCTTCCTTCGCTAGCTGATGAGAGCGAATTACAAATGGCAGTGCCTGTGGAGGAGAAATAATAATGACTGATAACAATAAAATTGGTGCAAAAGGTTATATTCTTCCGGGAATAGTTGTAGCGATATCATTTTTTACTATCTATACAGTGACTGTACTTATCCCTGATATGGCAGTTTTTAAGGTGGAGCCTAGTAAGTATGCTACTGAATACGTGCTTACTGATGATAATGGCAAGATAGTTCTTGATGCTAAAGGTAAGCCAGTGAAGAACAAGGCTGGTCTGGGTCGTGCAATTTATGTTCGTGAAGGTTGCTTCTACTGTCACTCACAGTTCGTAAGACCGCAAGATAGAGACTTCGGTTCTAGGGTTGCTGCTGGAGATTATGCTAATGAGACACCTAACGTATTAGGTACTTCACGCACTGGTCCAGATCTAAGTAACGAAGGTGGTAAGATGCCGAATGCTTGGCATAAAGGTCACTTGAAGTCACCGCGCAATTATACGCCGGGTTCTATCATGCCGTCGTTCAGTTATCTAAGTGAGGATGATTTAGAACTATTAGTTACTTACTTGCAAACACTAGGCATTAAACGTCTTAATGATCCTGCTAATCGTAATCTTTATGAGGCTTATTACCCTGAAGCTGATACTGCATTCTGGGAAGCTTCTAAGAAACATAAGCCTAATGTAGATAGTGCAGCAGCTGCTAATGCTGGTTCTGGTATTTTTAGACAGGATTGTGCAGTTTGTCATGGACTTAATGGTCTGGGTAATGGTCCTAACGCTCTTGCGATGAACAAGAAACCAGCGAATTTCTCTAATCCATACTTCAAGAAGTATAGTAACGAGACTTGGTACTATAAGGTTGCTGAAGGTGTACCGGGCACGCGTATGCCACGCTGGAAGCTGAAGCTAGAGCCGCAACAAATGTGGTATCTAGTGGCTTACCTCAAGACTTTGCCGCGTGATAATGGACCGATTATAGAGCCGTTCCAGTCTATTGATATGGCTGAATGGAATCAACAATCAGCTATTGATCCGCGTATATTAGAGAACTACAAGAAGATAGAAGCAGCTAAGGCTAATGCGCCTGCAACAGCAGCTCCAGCAGGAGGAGGTCACTAATGTTTGGTGGATATAGTTTGCACGAGTGGGTACTAATGACTTTCAATAAGGAAGGCATTGCAATGTTCTCCTTGTTGTGTTTATCGTTTTTTGTAATGGCTTCAGTGTTTGCCAAGTGGGCTTTTGATCATGGGCAATTCACTAATGTCGAAGAAGCTAAGTTTGAGATGATGGAGTATTAATAAGTTTATGGATGAAATGTCACCAGTAGATCTAGATTCAGGTAGAGGAGTTCCTAGGGAGTTTATGAGAGGAGCGCTTCCTACTTCTGAGTACAAGGTTGGACATCATAAGCCACCACTAGTTTTGATGATACTTTATGTTCTAGTGGTAGT
>JAYVUR010000281.1:0-4354 GCA_043787715.1 Candidatus Melainabacteria bacterium | reverse complement strand
CCCATAATTGCTGGTCTCCTTTTGATCGAGATGACCTTACAATTATGGGCTTTTTATTTGTATTTACTTAAAGTTTAACTTCAGGCTGGAATCTAGGATGAGAACTAAGCTCTAGAAACTATTATTAAACAGTACTTCTTCCAGCTTCAACTGCCCGCCTCTTTCGCGTGCTGGCTTAAGCGCCTTGCCCACTGTAACCATCATGCCAATTACATGCTCGGCTGGTAGTTTGATAATTTCAGCAATCTTCACTGAATCAAAACCAATCATAGGACAAGAATCGTAGCCCATGTCTTTGGCGGTAAGCATTAATGTCTGTGCTGCTATACCAACTGAGCGCATCGCTTCATCACGCTGCAACTGCTCGCGCCCCTTGTAGAAATCTCCTATCATCGGCACAAGAGTGTTGCGCACATCTTCTGGCGCATTCGCCCAGTAGCGCTCTGGCTGCTTAGCCCAAGCTTGAAGGTCGGCACAGATCAGTACTACTATAGAAGCCTCAGTAACTTGCGCTTGATCCCAAGCAGCTGCGCGTAATTGCTTCTTCACCTCTAAGTCTGTAACCACGACGAAGCGCCAGTTTTGAATATTGAAAGATGTCGGCGATAATATAGTAGTCTCGAATAAAGTCTTAATCTCAGTTTCAGTCATGGAGTGACTGGGATCGAAGTGCTTGATAGCGCGGCGCGAGCGGATGGTCTCTGTGGTTTGCATAGTATTGATTATAGCTTAGGCGAAATTAAGATCTAGCTTGCCGCCATAAGCTTTTGCTACAGCAGCTTGTTTTGCGGCATCCAATTGCTTTGAAATCATTTTGGCTAATGATTGATGCTTGTCACTAAATATTGCCTCGCGAGAATCTGCTAGTGTCTTAAGAAACTTAAATACTGTTGCGATTGCTTCTGGATCAAAAACTTTTGCTATGTATTCAGCTAGAAATCTGGTGATACTTTTTGAGCCTCTTGTTAGGAACATCTTCCAGTAGAGTTCATCTAGGAATTTATCAAAATTTGCATTTCCTAGTAAGCTTTCATTTTTCTTGCGAACTCTTGCAAAGTAAATCATTTCGTCGAGGTAGCCGCATCTTGGTTCTCCAAGTAGTTGGTCTCCAGCAAGGGTACTTGCTAATTGCCTAGCATCTTTATTTTGAACATCTTTTGTACCAATTTTAGCTATGCGATCTGTGATTGTCTTAGAAATTTCCTCAGGCTTTTTAATTGCCAGCTTTTGTTCCAGATAGGCTTCCGCTAAATTTCTTTTTAGCTCAGTTGTTAACTTGATTGCCATATTAGTTATTTTAGCAGCTGCGGACTAATAAACTCTATAACCTTGCAAATCGTCAACCCGCCCAATTTTATAAAGGCATGTCTGCCATAAATTGTCGTATTCTCATCATCAAGCTCGAAGAGCTTGGCGATCTGCTTACTTTTAGGACCCACGGCGAAGAGCTTTTTTAGTTCTGCTTTTACGCTTGCTGCTTTTAGCTCGTAGAAATTTATCACGTCATATTTGATTCGCAGTCCGGTCTTATCGCAGAGTTCTTTTATGATGGCGCCAAAAGGTTTTAGCCCAGCTTGAATTTTTTCTAGGACACCTTGATGAGCTGCAAGTGCCTTTTTGTTGATTTCGAGCACTCCTAGTAATAGAGGTCTTTTAGACTTTTTATCTACTAGGCAGCTAACTCTACTGATATTTGCTCGTTTGCTTTCTTTTGGCTCAAAACCAATTTGATCTCTTAGTTGAACAGCCTCAATTTCTCTACCACTATTTAAGTCACGAATTTTTTCAGTCATGGTTTTAGGACTGCCTTCATCGAAGCTGTTTTTGAGGATTGCTTCTGCCCTAGAATTAGAAAGCTCCTGGGTCGGTCTTAGTTTGTTGCGAAGCCAGCTATAACCCAGCTGATCGGCTTTTGGTTGGGGGCTGGGTTTACGTAAGGAGGTAGACACTAATCAGATAATATTACCACTTGCCAGATCTGTTAATACGCTCCAGCCCCGCACTTTGACTTTTATATTTCTTTAGCACTTTTTAACCCACAATCTAGCATAGGGCTTGCTAAGATTCCAATTCTCGACTCAAGAAGTCGCAGCATCTGAAGAGTTTCAGCTTTAATAAGCAGGAACCCTTCAAGTGAGTACGCGAAAGTGTCACTCATAAGCAGCGATTCGGGGCCCGAGGCCAAAAGCCTCAAACCCCAATCTGAGAACGAACTGTAAACTGAAAACTGCATATTTGACGAAACATAGAATGGATATATTCTATGTTAGATAACTAGGTCTGATCTGAATCTAACTACAATTCTGTTAGTTAGATTCATACAGAAACATATAAACAATTGCACACCAAAGCAATTTTCTGAATAAGAAGGTGAAGTGTTGTTATTGAGTCACGAGCGCGAGGCGTTTGTGAGCGAGGTGCCGGAGTTTACTTAATCGTAAATGAGGACACCGAGCGAACAAACAACAAAGCGATCGGGGATCAAGAACAACACTTAAGAAAGAAAGCTACTAAGTGCGTATGGTGGATACCTAGGTACAAGCAGCCGAAGAAGGACGTACAAGTCTGCGAAAAGCTACGGGGAGCCGACAAGGGGCTTAGATCCGTAGATGTCCGAATGGGGAAACCCAATGGCAGTTACATGCCATTACTCATAACTGAATACATAGGTTATGTAGAGGTAAGCCACTGAACTGAAACATCTAAGTAAGTGGAAGAAAATAAAACAAATCAGTGATTCCCCTAGTAGCGGCGAGCGAACGGGGATTAGCCCAAACCAACTAGTTTACTAGTTGGGGTTGTAGGACCGCAATATGGGATTTTGTTTGGTTAGTCGAATAGAGTTGGAAAGCTCAGCCAAAGACGGTGATAGCCCGGTAAACCAAAATTAAACAAACTCTAGCGGCACCTGAGTATGGCGGGTCACGTGAAACCCCGTCTGAATCTGGCAGGACCATCTTGCCAAGGCTAAATACTGCTTGTAACCGATAGTGGACAAGTACAGTGATGGAAAGGTGAAAAGAACCCCTTGCGGGGAGTGAAATAGAACATGAAACCGTATGCATACAAGCGATCAGAGCACTATGTATTAGTGTGATGATGTGCCTGTTGAAGAATGAGCCGGCGAGTTAGTTTATCTGGCAAGGTTAAGGGTTAATACCTGGAGCCGTAGGGAAACCGAGTCTTAATAGGGCGATTAGTCAGATGATCTAGACCCGAACCCTGGTGATCTAGTCATGGCCAGGTTGAAGCGTGAGTAACATCACGTGGAGGACCGAACCGACTAATGTTGAAAAATTAGCGGATGAGTTGTGATTAGCGGAGAAATTCCAATCGAACCGGGAGCTAGCTGGTTCTCCTTGAAATGCGTTGAGGCACAGCGTCAAGTAATAATTTATCGGGGGTAGAGCACTATTTCGATAAGGGCTGGGATAACTGGTACCAAATCGAGCTAAACTCCGAATACCGATAATATTTTTCTTGGCAGTAAGACTACGAGAGATAAGTTCCGTGGTCAAGAGGGAAAGAGCCCAGACCGTCGTCTAAGGTCCCCAAGTTACAACTAAGTGATTAAGGAGGTGAAACTGCTCTGACAGCCAGGAGGTTGGCTTAGAAGCAGCCATTCCTTGAAAGAGTGCGTAATAGCTCACTGGTCAAGCGGTTTTGCGCCAAAGATCCACGGGGCTAAAGTTGTACACCGAAGACACGGGTTTTATGCATTAGCATAAAGCGGTAAAGGAGCGTTCCGTAAGCCGTTGAAGCATGATCGTAAGAACATGTGGAGGTATCGGAAGTGAGAATGTCGGCATAAGTAGCGAAAAGAAGAGTGAGAATCTCTTCCACCGGAATCCCAAGGGTTCCCACGTCAAGTTCGTCTGCGTGGGGTTAGTCTGGACCTAAGGTGAGGCCGAAAGGCGTAGCCGATGGATATCAGGTTGATATTCCTGAACTAGTAAATAATCGTTATCATCAAAGTCGTGACGCAGAAGGCTATATTGCGGGGCTTATTGGATTGCCCTCCAAAGAAGTAGATAGAGAATGTAGGTAAATCCGCATTCTTGTTTAATTGAGATCTTATGGTTAGAACCTAAGGGTTCGAAGCAGTAGATGCCACGCTGACGAGAAAACCGGCGTTGAGAGATTATTTATTACCAGTACTCGAAACCGACACAGGTGGGATGGCAGAGAATGCTAAGGTGCGCGAGCTAATTCTCTATAAGGAACTCGGCAAAATACTACCGTAACTTCGGGAGAAGGTAGGCCACGTTAGGGTATAAGTCTTTTCGACGAAAGCCCGAGGTGGTGACACAAACTAGTCCCAAGCAACTGTTTAACAAAAACACAGCTCTGTGCA
>JAYVUR010000280.1:0-8236 GCA_043787715.1 Candidatus Melainabacteria bacterium | reverse complement strand
CCTTATTTAAGGAGGCTCGATCAGTTTCAGGCTTATGCTCAAACTGCTGCAACTGGTTTACTTGATGCAGGCACCATTCATACAATAGAAGACGGAGATAAAATTCACACTGTTGAGTCTTTGGATTTATGTAATGGTAATTCTAGAACGCTTGCAGAGCCGAGCCCAGACTACCTCGCTGATTTCACTGCTGTTGCTAAAGCGCTGAAATCTGTTCATGACGCGGGCGGACACGTTGTCAATCTTAAGCCAGATAGTACCAGATTGTTGAATGGTGAAGCTAAGTTTGTTAACCCTAGTTTGTTTTGCAGGGGTGAGGAGATTTTTGATCAATTCTTCGCAGGTTCTACTCCGCTTAGATATTATGGTGAAGATTTCTTGGCTGCTTTCAATAAAGAAGATGGAGCTGATAAGTCTGCTGCTGTTGCTAATAAAACTGATTTATTGGCTTTTGGGGTTTTATTGTTTCAATCACTAACTAATAGTTTACTTTATTCTTGCGGTGGTGCTGGTAATGTATTTAAAAATATGCGAAGTTTTGATTTTACGAGATTACCAATAGCCGGTAGTAGTCGTATTGAAGAATTTTTAAAGCAGCCTAATATTGCTGGACACATTAAAGCAGGCTGTCATGTGAAAAATCTTTTTGCTTGGGCGGCAGGTGATCGCGCTATAGAGGAAATAGCAAACAGAATCGCAGAGCAGAAAAAGAAATTAGGATACTCAGGCGAAAAAATCAATAAAATTACTGATTTGATTACTACTCTTATTACTCTTAAGCTAGTAGACGGCAAATATATTATGGCTCGCGTAAATGGCGAAGCTCCTACTGTTGATTGGGTTTTAGCCGAGATGCGGAAGATTAATGAGATGTCATAATTATATAGTTTCGGGTATAATTTAGCTTAAGTGGCTCAAAACTATACACAGCAAATTAAAGCTTTATTGAAGTTAGGCTTAGATCAAGCCCAGCTAGCTGCTGATCTTGCTGTGACTAGGGCCACACTTAACCGCTGGCTTAATGCTGGAGTTAAACCACACAAATCACATCTTGAATTGATTAATAAACTTTATCGTAGTCGCGTGCTTTATGCAGCGCTGGATGATAAAGAAGCTAAGCGTATGATCGCGGATGCTCGAAGGCTTATTAACAAGAAATTATGGCAGCAAATCGCAGCTAACCCTAAATTGCAAGATGAATTAATTTTGCAGCACACTTATAATTCAACCACTATTGAAGGCACTACTTTTACTAAGCATCAAGCTGAAGCTGTGATTTTTGATAAGGCTAATATCGCAAATAAGACTTTAATTGAACACTTAGAAGTGACTAACCATGCTGCTGTGATGCGCAATATATTGGCGCAAGAGCAAGTTGCGATGCCGCTGACAGAAGATTTGGTTCAAGATCTTCATCTGAAACTTATGCAAGGTATTAGAGATGATGCTGGTAATTATTCGCGTCATCATAGGGCTATACGTGGACTTGATTTGCAATTGTGTCATCCTAATGATATTGCTGATGAGATGCAACAGCTTCTGCGTCAGTGGAATAAGCAAGCGACTAAGACTATTATTGATATAGCTAAGTTTCATGCTGACTTCGAGCTTATTCATCCCTTCGGTGATGGCAATGGTAGGGTCGGTAGGTTATTGATGTTAATTCAGTGTCTTAGTCTTGGTTATCCGCCGCTGGTGATACGCGAGAAACATAAAGCTGATTACTATGCCACGCTTGAATATGCGCAGACTCAGTCGGAACTCGCTTTCACTCAATTCTTGCTAGAAGAGATGCAAGATACTGCTGCGCTGGTTGCTAGGTATTGCTAAACGCCGCCATCGGCTCCTTAGCTGCAGTGATGGCTCTACCCATAACTATATAATCGGCACCATTTTCAAGTGCGGCGCGCGGAGTGCTGATGCGTTTCTGGTCGTGACTATCTGAGCCAGCGGGGCGCACGCCCGGGCAGACAGTTAAGAAATCTAAACCGCAAGCAGTCTTGATGAATCGAGCTTCTTGCGGTGAAGAAACCACGCCATCTAATCCAGCAGCTTTAGCAGATTGAGCGAGCTTGACGACAAGGTCTTGCAGCTGACCAGTGTGACCAAGTTCGTTTTCGAGTTTAACCTGATCAAGGCTAGTAAGAATAGTTACAGCGATGACTTTAGTTTTATGGCTGCCAGCATCTATTAGAGCTTGCTTGGCTGCTTGCATCATTTCTATACCGCCACTAGCGTGCACATTGATAATCTCAGGTTGGTACTTAGCTAGGTTGCTGATGCCACCATAGACAGTATTAGGAATATCGTGTAGCTTCAAATCCAAGAACAGTTTAAGCCCGCGCTGGCGCAGCGCCTCGATAACGCGCTCGCCATCAGCGTAGAACAGCTCCAAGCCAACCTTGACGAAACGGGGCGCAGCTAAGCCATTAGGCGCGCTGTCATAGAGTTTCTTAAATAAATCTTCACAGTCGGCAGCGCTAGAGTAGTCAAGGGCGATGATGGTGCGGTCGGCTATATCCTGTGAGCTGAGCATTGTTATAATTCTACACTGTGGTGAAAGCAGCCCTTATCCAAGGTAAATCTCAAGGCAATACTCAGGCCAACCTTGAATATTACCGCGAGCGCGTGCGTGCGGCGACGACGCCTGATATCCAGTTAGTGGTTTTACCCGAGCTGGTTTTTACAGATTATTTTCCAATTACTGAAGACATGAGTAACTTCAAATTGGCGATGACTCTTGATGCGCCAGAGATTCGTGCGTTGATTAATCTTGCTGCCGAGCTCAAGATCACTCTTACTATTCCTTTCTACGAGAAGCGCAGTGAGGGTGTCTATCACAACTCTATGCTTGTAGCTGAACCTGATGGCTCAGTCTCTGCTCACTATCGCAAGATGCATATTCCTGATGACCCCGGCTTCTACGAGAAATATTATTTCATTCCCGGTGACAAGGGCTTTGTGGTGGCTGATAGCGCTGCTGGTAAGCTTGGTCTACTTATATGTTGGGATCAGTGGTTCCCTGAAGCTGCAAGGCTTAATGCGATGAAAGGTGCGCAGGTACTTATATATCCGACGGCGATTGGTTTTGACCATAGTGATTTTAATCATTTCCCAAACCAAGTTGAGAATTGTCAAATGCAAGGCTTGCGAGCTCGAGCAAGCGGAGTTGACTCAAGCGTCAATGAGCATAGCGAGAGCGAGCGTAACGCAGCAGTTGGCAATTCTCAGCTTGGTTCTTCCCAACTCGACGCTTGGCTAACTAGTATGCGCGCTCATGCTATCCATAATGGCGTGCATGTAATAGCTGTTAATCGCGTGGGTAGGGAAGGGCATCTGGAGTTCTGGGGTAATAGTTTTTGTGCTGACCCTTTTGGTAATGTGCTGGTGCGTGCTGGCACTGAAGAAGAAACTCTCTATGTAGATTTGGATTATTCTAAGACCACGGCTGCGCGTCACTCTTGGCCGTATCTCAGGGATAGACGTATAGAGCATTATGGAGATTTACTCAAGATTTGGGCTTCATGATTAACACTGAGACGACGTTATTGCAAGGAGAAAACGTTTCGTCATTGCGAGGAGCGCAGCGACGAAGCGATCCACAATCAGCATATTACCCAGCCGAGTGGGAAGCACAATCTTGTGTCTGGCTAGCTTACCCGCACAACCTTAAAGAATGGTCCGAGCGCGGCTCCAAGCATGAATGTGGTCTTGAACTTATGCGTCAATTCAGCGATAAGCTTATTGCTGCTGTTCTTGGTTTTCAAGATTTACGTTTGGCTTTTACTGACGCTGAGCTACTAGCCGAGATGCGTCCGCGTGTAGAAGCTATAGCTAATGGCAAGAAATTTACTTTGCATCTCCATGTGATTCCTAATAACGATATTTGGATTAGAGATTATGGTCCTTTTTTTATGAAGCGTGCCGCAGAACTAGTGTCTGTGGATTTCGCCTTCAATGCTTGGGGCGAAAAATTCCCGCCTTGGGATTTAGATGATATTGCTCCTAAGCTGATGGCTGATGAACTTGGCTGTGCTTATGAGCAAGTACCGATGATACTTGAAGGTGGCTCGCTTGAGTTTAATGGTGCTGGCTTAGTGCTTACTACTGAACAGTGTCTTTTTAATACTAATCGTAATCCTAGTATGTCTCGCGAAGAAATAGAAAATATTATTCTGGATAACTTAGGTCAGGAATATATTATTTGGCTGAAACGCGGACTAGAAGGCGATCATACCGACGGGCATATAGATGATTTCGCTAGGTTTATTGCTGAAGATACAGTAGTCTTGTGCCTAGCTGATAGCCCGAGTGATCCTAATTATCAGCATTTGCTTGCAAGCAAAACAGTATTAGAGAATTGGCGTCATCCAGAAACCGGTCGCGAACTGCGCATTATCACTCTGCCCCTGCCCAAACAGATGTTTGCTGGTGGAGTGGTGGAACCGCTACCTTGCTCTTACGCTAATTTTATTTTTGTTAATGGTGGGCTGATAGTGCCGGTCTTCAACTGTGCTCAAGACACTGAGGCGCTGCGCATACTTAGTGAAGCTCTACCTGATAGGCAGATAGTAGCGCTTGATGGCAGCTTCCTTATTGAAGGTGGCGGTGGGATACACTGCATGAGTAAGCAGCAGCCGGCTTAGTTTGCTAAAATATTCAGTATGCAGCTAAAAGAGAAATACCTAAGTTTGATTAGCTCACTTGCTGTTAGTTGTTTTCGTGATTTAGACTATAAGTTATTCTTGTATGGTTCAAGAGCCAGAGATGATGCTAAATTCTACTCAGATGTAGATCTTGCTGTTGAGTTTAGCCCTGCTACCACTCAGCAGCTTAGAGCTAAGACTCTGGGCAATTTCGCTGAAGCCTTAGAGGAGAGCACTCTGCCTTATTTCGTGGATTTGGTTGATCTTGAGCAGGTAGATAATGCCTTGAGGGGGCAGATTGATGCTCATAAGCTTGCAATATGACTTCTAACCTCAAAATTAAATACCAAAATGCTAGTGATGCTAATAAGGCGCTAACCGAAATAGCCACTCTGTATTTTGATAGACTTGATACTTTGCTTTTAGTCGCTGATGATCTAATTCTTAAGCGTTCAGTGCGAGATGGTTTAATTCAGAATTTCGAATTTACAGTAGAGGCTATTTGGAAATTACTTCTAGAGGTTTTGGTTGATTATTTCAAATCTAATTGTGGAGCCAGTCCTAGGGCTGTATTTAGAGAGGTCGCTAAAGTCGGCTTGCTGACAGAGGATGAAGTGGAGCTTTGCTTAAATATGGTTGATGATAGAAACCTAAGCTCGCATACATATAAAGAACATATTGCTTTGGCTCTGGTGCAGAGGATACCTAGTTACACTAAGATACTTGCTAAGATTTTGAAACTCGCTAAGGAATATGTTACTTAGACCAAGCTCTACCAACCAGCTCATCCACTGAACCAACATTCATGCGCTCTAACGCCGCAGGTAATCCTTCGATAATTTCTGGGCAAACCATAGGATTGATGAAGTTGGCTGTGCCGACGGCAACTGCACTCGCACCGGCTAGGAGGAATTCAATTACATCATCAGTATTCATGATGCCGCCCATGCCGATTATAGGAATGCCGACGCGCTGACTAACTTCATGAATCATTCTTATAGCAACTGGTTTAATTGCTGGTCCCGAGAGCCCGCCGCTGCCGCGAGCGAGTATAGGTTTGCGCGTCTTAAGATCTATGCGCATACCAAGCAAAGTGTTGATCATCGAAAGCCCATCAGCACCGGCAGCTTCAGCGGCGCGAGCAAGAGCTACTATATCTGTTACGTTTGGTGATAGTTTTACGAAGAGGGGTTTCTTGGAAACTGCTTTCGCGGCGCGCACCACATCAGTGAGCGCACAAGTATCTGAGCCGAATTGTATGCCGTCCTTGACATTCGGGCAAGAGACATTCAGTTCAATAGCAGCTACATTAGCAGCAGCTGAAATCTTCTCGGTGACAGCGACATAATCGTCTATAGACCAACCGGCTACATTAGCTATGATGCGAGTGTCGTACTGCTTGAGGAATTCAAGCTCATCACTGATAATTTTATCGACACCTGGATTCTGCAAGCCTATAGAATTCAGCATGCCTGCTGGAGTCTCGGCGACGCGCGGAGTGTCATTGCCGCGGCGCTCTTCAGTGGTAGCAGCCTTGATAGCGATACCGCCAAGAATGCTTAAATTATAGAATTTAGAATACTCACGCCCGAAACCAAAACAACCAGAAGCAGGGATTATAGGGTTCTTAAAATTAATCCCTGCGAGCTTTACTGAGAGTTGAGTTTGGGTTTTAGCCACTTCAAGTCATTTTAGCATTTGCTATTTAATAGTCTTGAGATAGCGCACTAGGCTTTTCACCGCAAACCCAGTCGCACCCTTATAAGCCCAGATGCCATCGCGCTCCCAGAAGCCCATGCCAGCTATATCTAGATGCAGCCAAGCTTTATCGCGCACGAACTCGCGCAAGAAGAGTCCAGCAACAAGAGCATCAGGGCGCTTGGAGCAGTGAGCCATATCTGCGATATTAGATTTAAGTAGAGATTTATATTCCTCGGGTAGCGGCATCTGCCAAATCTGTTCACCTTCTGCCGTGAAAGCCGCGTTCACCCTATCTAATAATTCTTGATTATTAGTCATAGCGCCAGCAGCAGCTTCACCGAGCGTAGCTACTATAGAACCAGTAAGAGTAGCAAGGTCAATAATCTCAGTAACAGAATTAATTGCACTCACGTAAGATAGAGCATCAGCAAGCACTAACCTGCCTTCAGCATCAGTATCTACGACTTGTACAGTTTTGCCATTCATGGCAGAAAGCACATCGCCGGGTTTGTAACTGCTCGCACCGAAGGCGTTCTCAGCAAGAGCCATTACTCCTGTGATTTTGATATTAGTATTGAAGCGTCCTAGATTTGAGATAGCTCTGAACACCGACAATACAGTTGCTGAGCCGGTCATATCAGATTTCATGTCGAGCATATAGTCACTGGGCTTAAGACAGAGACCACCAGTATCGAAAGTTATACCTTTACCGACAAGAGCTATATGTTTTTTATTTTTCTTAGTGGGATTAGCATCGTATTCTAATATCACTAAGCGCGGGTGAAAATCCTCTTCAGAGTTGGCTAGGCTCTCGGCACCTACTGCGAGCAAGCAGCCCATACCTAGTTTGCGCGCTTCAGCGGCGTTTATAACTTTTACTTTTATATTTTTGGATTTACGCACTAGCACTTTAGCTTCGCGCTCCATGAAGCCAGCATTGATTTCACTAGCATTCGAGCTTACTATATTGCGGCAATATTTAATCGCTTCAATAATTTTGCTACGCTCGGGAAACTTCAGCGCCTTAGTGCCGCGTTTAATGGCAATCTTTTTGATTTTAGTGATGCGGTCTTTGGCTCTATAGTCAGTCTTGTAAGCGTCGAAGACATAGGATTTCAGTTCAATAATCTCGTATATAGTTTCAAGCTCCTCAGGGCTAAGTTCACGCGAAACTATATCAAGCTCCTCAGCAACTATATCCTTCCACTCAGCGCTGCTAGCTGCTTTGCGCAGTTTGCGCGCGTCAGGGTTCTTGCCTACATATATATCGAGTAATTTTTCTTTGGGCGAATAAATACTGTCTTTATCTGAGTCTTGTTTGTGGATTACGACTTTAAGTTTGGACATAAGTATATATTAACCTAATGTCATCCTGAGTGCGTAGCATGAAGGATCCCATCAGCGTTGCGTGATAGCCATTGGGGTCCTTCGCTTCGCTCAGGATGACGCGACTAATCCCATACGCTCAAGCAAGGCATTTTCATTCGGCTCTCTGCCCATGAATTTTTTGAATAATTCCATAGGTGGTTCGGTGTCACCGCGCTCAAGTATAGAAGCTCTGTAAGCTCTGCCCACTTCAGCTGATAAAACGCCCTCGCGCTTGAAGCGAGAAAAAGCATCAGCCTCCAGCGCTTCAGCCCACTTATAACTGTAGTAGCCAGCAGCGTAGCCGCCCGCGAAGATATGACTAAACGACGCCGGGAAATTGGTTTCAGCGATCACCGGGAACACCCCATGCTTAGTTACTATATCTGCGAAGATGGCGTTAACATCGCTGCTTGGATTCTTGTCCATATAGACAGCAAGGTCGAAGAGCGCGAACTCTAATTGTCTTACGCAAGCTATGCCTTCATTGAATTGACGCGCGGCGATAATTTTATCGAGAAGAT
>JAYVUR010000279.1:0-2988 GCA_043787715.1 Candidatus Melainabacteria bacterium | reverse complement strand
AAAAAATCATGGATGAGATTCGTGGTGCTGGCAATATCATGCTAGTAATAGATGAATTACATACTCTTATCGGTGCTGGTGCTGCTGAAGGTGCTATCGATGCAGCGAATATACTTAAGCCAGCTCTTGCTCGTGGTGAATTGCAATGCTTAGGCACTACTACTCTTGACGAGTACCGTAAACATATAGAACGTGACGCTGCGCTTGAACGTCGTTTCCAGCCAGTTGTTATCGATTCACCATCTGTCGAAGAGACTATAGACATCATCAGAGGTCTAAGACAGAAATACGAAGAGCATCACAGACTTATCATCACTGACGAAGCGATTGAAGCTGCCGCTAGGCTTTCTGACAGATATATTTTCGATAGATTCCTGCCAGACAAGGCTATTGATCTTATCGATGAAGCCTCATCCAGAGTGCGTCTTAGAGCCAATTCGCTACCGCCAGCAGGTAAAGACTTAGAGAACGAGTTAATTAAGATCTCGCGTCATAAGGAAGAAGCGATACGCAACCAAGAGTTCGAGAAAGCTTCACAACTCAGAGATGAAGAGAATGAAGTGCGCGAAAAAATCCGCGACATGCAGGAAGAGTGGAAGAAAGAACAAGAGAAAAACAAACCTAAAGTTAGCCCAGAAGAAATCGCTGGCATAGTATCTAGCTGGACTGGCATCCCAGTAGGCGATCTTAAACAAGAAGAGAATGAGAAGCTCAAGAATATGGAAGGCTCTCTGCATGAGCGCATCATCGGGCAAGACGCTGCTGTGACCGCTGTCTCTAAAGCTATACGTAGAGCACGTGCTGGACTCAAGAATCCAGAGCGTCCTATCGGCTCGTTTATATTCTGCGGACCAACCGGTGTTGGTAAAACCGAACTTGCAAAAGCTCTTGCCGACTTCTTCTTCGGCAATGCCGAGAACATGATCAGAGTAGATATGTCCGAATATATGGAGAAGCACACCGTATCTAAGCTTATAGGTTCTCCTCCTGGTTATGTCGGTTACGGTGATGGCGGACAACTCACAGAAGCAGTACGGCGCAAACCATATAGCGTAGTATTATTCGACGAGATCGAGAAAGCTCACCCTGATATATTTAATGTAATGTTACAGATGCTTGATGATGGTCACCTCACAGATAGTAGAGGTAGAGTAGTAAGCTTCAAAAACACTATCATCATCATGACTTCTAACGTCGGTGCGCAGAAGATGAGCGGTGATGCTGGTATCGGCTTCTCACATTCTGGCTCACAGAAACAAGAAGAAGAGGATCTCTACAAACGCATGCGCGAAATGGTAGTAGAAGAGCTGAAACGCTCATTTAGACCGGAGTTCCTCAATAGACTTGATGATATCGTTATTTTCAGACACCTCACTCGCGAAGATATGCGCAAGATAGTCAATATCATGATTAAAGAGCTTGAAACCAGACTCAAAGAGCGTGGTATGACCATAGAACTTACTGACGAGGTGAAGGATAAAATCTCCACAGAGGGCTACAAAAAAGCCTATGGTGCTCGTCCTATGAAACGCAGCATACAAAAGCTTCTGGAAGATCCTATCTCGGATAAACTGATCGGCACCGAACTTAATGATGGCGATAAATTAGAAGCCTACCTCGAGTTCAATGCAGAATTCCCCAAAGAAAAAGACTATAGTGCTCTGAAGGCTGAAGAGCTTACTGCTGATCTTAAAGATGCAGATACTAGGCAAGCTCTTATCAAAGCTGATGTTAAGTTCCGTGTAGTCGGCAAGCATAGCATCGAAGAGCAAGATGCACTGAAAAAATCTACTATTAAGAAGAAGAAAAAAATCCTATCACTCAGCTCTAATGGCTCTGGTGGAGCAGGCTCTAAAGAACCGGCTGGCAATAAGACTGCGTAAATATCAGATTCCATGAGATAATAAGCACGTGAAGGTATTAATCCTAGGCTCAAGCCCGCGCGTACATAGCACAATCTGGAAACTCTGCCAGTCAGAGAAACACCCTATACATATAGTACTAGCGCCGGCCAATATGGATATTATCCAAGAATTAAGAGCTCGCGGTACCGAAAAAACCATCGAATGTTTGGATGCCAATATCTATGATGTCGATCGCTTAGCAGAGATTGCAATGGTGCGCGGTATTGATTTGACTATCGCCTGCGAAGCAGAATTATATGAGCTTGGCATAGTAGATAAGTTTAGAGAGCTTGGCTTATTGATATTCGGACCCAAGAAAGCATCTGCACATATAGAGTCTTCGGTATTCTTCGCGCGCGAACTAATGTACGAAGCTAGTATCCCTGCACCTAATTATGCTGCTTTCGATAATATTTATATGGCTAAAGCCTTCTTGCCATCATTGAAGTTCCCATGCGTACTGAGGGTAGAGAATCCTCTTAATAGTGATGAATCATCTGTAATAGTTAATGAGCTTAGCGAAGCGGAAGCTTTCGTAACTGAGTATTTCACTAAGCCAGAGACCAAGAACCAGCGCATTATTATGGAGGAGTATATAGAGGGGCAGACTTATACTATCGCTACTATTTGTGATGGCGATCTAGCACTTAGCCTGCCACCGGTACAGACTTACAAAGAACTCGAGACAGATCTCGGTGGCTACGCCCCAGCCTCAGAGCTCAACGACGAGATCATCTATACTATACGCCAAAACATCATCAACCCTTGCATAATGGCTCTTAAATACAAACAAATACCCTATACTGGCTTATTAGCTTTTGATATAGTCTTGCGCAAACTAGGCAGCGAAGAAACTGGTGAGGGTGGGGTTGCAACCCTAGTGCAGAAGCTTGATATACGCTTACTACAATTGCGCACCCAGCTAAGTGACACTGAAACGCATGTAATACTGCCACTATTAGACGAAGATCTACTCGACGTGATCGAGGCTGTGCTGATTGGTTAGCAAAATAGTAGGAAGGTCCAGCGCCCGCTGCCCCAATGCTGTTCGGGAAGGAGTGGCATTTTCGTCGCCCCTCTCTTT
>JAYVUR010000278.1:0-1768 GCA_043787715.1 Candidatus Melainabacteria bacterium | reverse complement strand
CATGGCACCGCTGTCGCTGGTATTATTGCAGCGAAGGATAACGGTAAGGGTGTAGTAGGCGTGGCTCCAGAAGCGGAAGTTATACCGATCAGATTGATTAATGATTATGGTACTGTTTCTTCAGCTCAGATTATTGCTGCACATCGTAAGGCTGATGAGCTTGGTGCTCAGATTATTAATAATAGTTGGGGTAGTTATGATCCGGGACTTGCTGAAGGTGTGTCGCTAGATATTACTAGTGCTGAAGAAGGAATGTATAGGGATATTGCTGCTAATGGTAATAATGGTCGCGGTATTCTAGTGATTTTCGCTGCTGGTAATTCTGGTGCTAAGAATTTTAATAATGCACCAGAAGCAAGACAAGACTATGTTATGGCTGTCGGTGCCACTGATAGCACTGACCAGCGCGCAAGTTATAGTGTTTATGGTTCAGAGCTTGATGTGGTGGCTCCCGGTGGTGGAGCGCAGTCTATCGTTACGACTGATAGAAGAGATCAGACTCGTAATGTAGGGGGCAAGCTCAAAGTCAAAGTCAAAGGTTACGCTAAAGGTTCTATCACTGAAACTTTTCGTGGTACTAGTGCTGCTGCTCCTGTTGTCGCTGGCGTTGCGGCGCTAGTTTGGTCACTTAATCCTAAGTTTACAGCGGCTCAAGTGCGAGAGTTTGTTGAGACTAGTGCTGATAAAAATATTAATGCTAGATATCTTTTTGATTCTTCAACTAAGAAGAATACAGAACTAGGATATGGACGAGTTAATGCTGAAGCTGCAGTGAAGGCAGCTGTGGCGGCGCTTGATTAATTAATTTCAAACAATCCTTCAACTTCAACCGCTGCCCCTAATGGCAGGCTAGCAAGTCCTATCGTAGAGCGGGCGTGTTTACCAGCTTCGCCGAAAACTTCAACCATAAGGTCAGAGACGCCGTTAGCGATAGGCGGATGCTCGGTGAACTCTAGAGTGGAATTAACGAAGACGCCTAATCGGACGCAACGTTTTACTCGAGTGAGGTCACCGTCGCAGGCTTTTTTGAGCTGAGCGAGAAGGTTAAGTCCGCAGATGCGTGCAGCTTCCTTGGCGGCTTCTGTGCTGATATCCTTGCCGAGTTTACCTGTGATTAAATTATCACCAAGCTTGCTTATTTGCCCGGAGATATATACTAGGTTGCCGCTCACTACATATGAGAGGTAATTAGCTACTGGGCTGGGTGCGTCAGGGAGTTTAATATCAAGCATGGGAGTAATTGTAGCTTAGTTGTAGTAGCTTTTGCGCCCTATGTTTGTAGCTGTTAAGGATTTGTTCGGGGATAGCTAGCATTTATTTTAGCGGATCGATTTTTTTAGGAGCTTGATCCTTAATGAGTAAATCCCAATCACTGAGTAATTCTTGTTGGTGCAATGCAGCCCATTCAGTTACTAAGCCAAGGGCTCTGGATGGCATAGAACCGTTTATTATAGAGAGAGTCTGCACATAAATCAATATCGTTGGGCCAGTTGATAGACCTCCCGTCATTACTTAGTTCGGCTTTATTGAAATAGTTCTTTTCATCCCAAAGTTTAAAGACACCCTTGCCTACTTTATTTGATAAATCAACTTCACCAGTGATACCATCATCAAATTTAAGCCAGAGTCTATAACTTGGCAAAGCTTTAAGTTCTTTGATAGTGTGGAAGGCATAAGCGCTAGGCTAGATTTATCTGACGTAAATCTTCTTGCTGACATTGTAGTCGCCGCTGCCGAGGCGACTCAGCCAATTTTCGTGTAATCTCGT
>JAYVUR010000277.1:0-4784 GCA_043787715.1 Candidatus Melainabacteria bacterium | reverse complement strand
CCAAATACTTTCTAGCGACCAACTCACTAGGCAAATACTGCTGCTCCACCCAATTCCCCGGATAATCATGCGGATACTTGTACTTAGTGACTGGGTCTTCGCCGTAGTTACCGTTATCACCTTCACGCTTCGCCGGACAAGAAGCGATACTAATGCCACGCAAATGTTCAGGCACCGCGAAAGGTGAATTATTAGAACAATCGTTAATCGCTTTAGCTATAGCCATATATGAAGCGTTGGATTTAGGCGCGCGGGCGATATAAGCAACAGCCTGCGCCAGCGGTATTCGCGCTTCAGGCATACCAAGCTTGAGCGCTGCATCATAAGCGGCATTGGCGATAACTAATGCTTGCGGGTCAGCCAGCCCTACATCCTCGCTAGCTGTAACCAAAATACGGCGTGCCACCTGTTCCAGTTCAGCACCAGCATGTAATAACCTAGCAAGCCAATAAATAGCAGCATCAACATCTGAACCGCGCATGGATTTTTGCAAAGCAGAAACGCAGTCGTAGTAAGTATTAGCGTCACCAGAGAAATGTTTGCGGTCGACTAGGGATTTGACATCTTCAAAAGTTATTTGTGGCGGCTCAGCATTTTGCACTCGCGGTTCAGAGCGTAATAACGTGACGTCGGTCACGTTATTGCTATCATTGCGAGCCCGCGAAGCGGGCATGGCAATCCCATTGCTACCACTAACCATTTCCAAACTAGTCAGCATACTGCGCGCATCTCCGTAGCTAGATTTAATTAAATAATCTTTGGCATCATCACTAATAGTACATTTCAGCTCCGCTTCAGCGCGCACTAGCAGCAACTCCAAATCCGTTCGCTGATGGGCTTTGAGTTCGAACTTAAGCACACGACTTAATAAAGCGCGGTTGATAGAGACAGCCGGATTCTCAGTAGTAGCACCGATGAAGGTGAGTGAACCAGTCTCGATGGCATCGAGTAAAATATCCTGCTGAGTTTTATTGAAACTATGCACCTCATCTACGAAAAGAACTATAGAGCCTGGGAAAGCTTTAGCGCGCTTAGTAATCTCGCGCAGGTCTTTAACACCAGAATCGAAAGCGTGTAATTTCACGAACTCGCGCTCCACAACTGAGCCGCGCGAGTCCATAAGTTCAGCAGCTAATTGAGCGATAGAAGTTTTGCCGGTACCGGGCGGACCCCAGAATATAACCGACTGCTTAGCACCAGCTCTAAGCCAAGACATAAAAGCTGGATTCTTAGTAATCGGGCCGACTAAATCTTCAATGCGGCGCGGGCGCAGACGGTGAGCGAGAGGCTCGTTGTTTTGCGCACTTGCAGTAAATAAGCTAGCTTGGGGTGATGCAGCCATGGATAGCAATTCTAGCTCAAAAACCAACAGTACCGGTACTAATTAATCCAGCTTAAGTATCGCCATAAACGCCTCCTGCGGCAGCTCCACCGAGCCTACATTACGCATGCGTTTCTTACCCTTCTTCTGTTTCTCAAGTAGTTTCTTCTTACGGGTGATGTCACCACCATAACATTTAGCAAGTACGTCTTTGCGCATCGCACGCACAGTTTGGCGCGCGACTATCTTACCACCGATAGCGGCTTGTATAGGAATCTCAAACATATGTGGTGGAATAACTTCTTTAAGTTTAGTAGCGAGTTTATCACCGAGCGTATGTGCTGTTGGTCTATGCACAATAATTGATAGGGCATCTACTTTTTCATTATTAAGTAGAATATCCATCTTCACCAAGTCACCGCGCTGATAATCACTAAGGAGATAATCCATAGTGGCGTAACCCTTGGAGCGTGATTTGAGTTGATCGAAAAAGTCTGTAACTATCTCAGAGAGCGGGATTTCATAGTGCAAAGTCACGCGAGTAATATCCATATGCACCATGTCTTTGAAATTACCACGGCGTTCTTGCGCCAATTCCATAATCGCACCGACATAATCGCGCGGCAATATGACATTAAGCTTAACGTAGGGTTCTTCGATGAAATCCCGATTAGTAGGGTCTGGCATATTACTAGGGTTATCCACCATGATGATGTCACCATTAGTCATATGCACTTTATAAATCACACTTGGTGCGGTGGTGATGAGATTCAAATCATACTCACGCTCAAGCCGCTCTTGTATAACTTCCATATGCAAGAGTCCAAGGAAACCACATCTAAATCCATGCCCCAATGCCTGTGAGGTTTCTGGCTCGTAAGTGACAGAGGAGTCATTGAGTTTAAGTTTCGCTAAAGCTTCTTTAAGATCTTCGTATTGATTAGGATCTACTGGAAACAAGCCACAGAACACCATTGGTATCGCCGGTTTGTAACCTGCTATCGGTTCAGCAGTCGGGTTAGCAACAGTAGTAATTGTGTCACCGACTAGCTTTTGGATTTCTTTAATCGAACATGCGATATAACCAACATCACCGGCTTTCAGCTCATCAACCTGTTCTTTCGCTGGGCGCATCACCCCCAATTCCATTACTGGATAATTTCTATCCGCTTGCATGTAGTGTATCACTTCATGTCTGCGCACTCTACCTTCAACAATACGCACTAAAGCGACAATGCCAAGATAGGAATCGTAATAACTATCGAAAACAAGAGCTTTAAGTGGTTTATTAATTTCATGCGGTGCTGGCGGAATATATTTAATAATGGCTTCAAGCACACCTTCAATATTAAGACCGGTCTTAGCACTGATCTCGACAGCGTTTGAACAGTCTAGCCCGATTATTTCTTCGATTTCTTTTTTGACGCGCGGCACATCTGCACTTGGCAAATCAACTTTATTAAGTACAGGAATAATCTCTAAATTATTATCAAGGGCGAGATAGACATTCGCTAGTGTCTGCGCTTCTACGCCTTGAGAAGCGTCTACGACTAATATCGCACCTTCGCAAGCAGCAAGTGAACGCGAAACTTCATAAGTAAAATCCACGTGCCCAGGAGTATCGATAAGGTTCAGCGTGTAACCCTTGTATTCCATGCGCGCAGTGTTGAGCTTAATGGTGATACCACGCTCGCGCTCAATATCCATACTATCGAGTAATTGCGCTTTCATATCACGCGCCATCACAGTGCCGGTCGCTTCCAAAAGGCGATCCGCCAAGGTGGATTTACCATGGTCAATATGAGCTATTATCGAGAAGACTCGGATTTTAGAATCAGCAGTCACTAAGGCTTATATTATCCTAGGGGACGGGGTTTTGCGGGGATTTAGCGCTTATATCATTATAATGATATAAATTTCTGCTGATGACAGCCACATGCTATTATGTTAAGCAGTGGTGTTGATCGAATCTCCAACTAAGTACCATGATTTGCTAAGGGCAAATATGCTCAATCCAGCAAATCCCGAATTAAGTCCAGATACAGTTGTACTCAAAAGCGAACTTCCACAATTAAACACGACATTGCGAGACTTGATGCACGCGACGGCTGGGGAAATACATCCCGAGATGACTGAAGCAATAGCACCGCTAGATATTTCTTTCGAGAAAGGAGTCAATAGTATTTGCAATATTATACGCAATGCCATAGAACCACTTCGAGACCTTGCAATTAAACAAGCTGGTGGAGCATTAGAGAATCTGAATTCTCTATTTGGCAATTTTATGATGGTATTAGTGGGTTTATAGACCATAACTACTGCGGGCAAATGAAAGATGATTGCCAAACGACAATCGTAAGCAATATAAAAGAATTTTTTGGTAGCACTATTGGCCCTATGTTTGCCAGCACAGCCAGAGAAGCACTAGATAAAAAGTAAGCTACAATGGAAGCCAGATGTACCTACTCCACGGCTACCTTGGATACGGCAACTACGGTGATGAACTGCTAGCATTGCTCGTAGAGAAGCAGCTTCGTAAGATAGATCCGGGGGCAGAGATCGCAAGGTTATCTTCACGTAACTCATTGCTAGAGCACTTCAAGCTTATTAGCAAGTGCCAAGAACTGATTTGTATCGGTGGGCTGTTTCAGGACAAGAGCAGTGATAGAAGTCCTATATATTATTGCGCGACGGTGCTGCTGGCGAAGCTCATGGGCAAAAAAGTAAAAATCCTCGCTCAAGGTATAGGACCACTATCAAGAACTAAATCTCAATTCTGTACTTGGCTCGCTTACAGGCTCGCTAATAAAGTCAGTGTACGTGATGAGAACAGTAAGATGTTACTTGATCAGTGGGGTATTAAGCATTACTATGGTTCTGATTTAGCATGGTTATTAGTTGATAGCGAAGCTAAGCTTAGCCCGGAGTCCAAACGTAGAATCGATAATATTTTTTTTAACACCAGTGAGAAGATGCTAGTGATTTCACTAAGAAGCGAAACCGGGGATTTCAGTACTAAGCTCTCTGAGCGTATTATAGACAAGATCGCCCGCGAGTTCTTGATTAACGCTGATACGCCGGTGATGATATTACAGATGCAAGAGCAGGACCGCAAGGTGCATGATCTCTTCTATAACTACACCAAGAAAATATATCTTGTCGAAGCTAACCAATTCAAACCTGAAGAAATAATCCACATACTTAAAACTTGCGGGCGAGAGCTAGTAGGCATGCGCTTCCACGCACTAGTCTTCGCCAAGATCGCTGGACTAGAGATTACCGCGATAGCATCTGATCCTAAGATACGCGAGTTCACTAATCAAATCGAAACTTACAATAGAGAAACCCTTAAGTCCCGCGCTGAAGAGCATTACAAGCAAGTGTTGTTTTAGCGTCATCCTGAGTGCGTAGCACGAAGGATCCCCAAGCTGCACATCAAGGGATCCTTCGCTTCGCTCAGGAT
>JAYVUR010000276.1:0-6741 GCA_043787715.1 Candidatus Melainabacteria bacterium | reverse complement strand
GATCCTTCGCTGCGCTCAGGATGACAAATACGTCATTGCGAGGAGCGAAGCGGCTCGCGATGACTATTTTAATAATAATATTATCCAGTAATATATTATCCGTTCGCGCCTTCTGGCCCCTCACCAGCTCTAGCCCAGTCACAGAGAGCCTTCTAATTAGCAAAAATCTAAGCCCTAAAGCTGAAGATACCAGAATAGTACTTATTTCTGATGCTTTTCTCTATCCAGTACCTTCAAGTGGCGAAAGCTTCGCTCAGCCACCGACTAGCAAGATAGGCATCATGTACCGCGAAAGCCAAGTACTATTGCAAGAAGCTATAAGAGATATTCTTACCAAGATTAATGATTATGATTTGGTCTTATTCACCGGCAGCATGGTGGCTAATCAAGAACACTACCCACTGTTTGAAGATATAAGCTATGAACTAACCAAATATGGGCTCGACTACTATACTATGATCGGCTACGGCGAGACTACCGGCACTAAGCCAGCGCGCGAGATTATCAAGAAGCCATATTACTTACTTGAACTAGAAGGGATTAATTTATTGGTGCTGGACAATGTTAGCGAGAAGCTAATCCCCGAACGGCTGCCAGAAGAAGCTAGCGAACAATATATCTGGCTGCAAGAAACTCTCACTAAGCTTAACGAAAACAAATCAGAATTATATATATTTAGCTACAATACTCTAGACAAGGCTAGCCAAGATCTAATTGCTAATTACCCAGATCTAAAAATCATTGCTTATTTCAATAGCGCCTCACATGGATTTAGTGTCGCGGGCAATCAAATCAATAATGCTCCACTCAGTATTTATCCTTGCGCCTACAGCATCGTCGAAAGATCTAAGACTGGTGAGCTTAGCCTTAAACTAGTGCACACTAGGCTGCGCGGAGTGAAGAATAAGGCTAAGCAAGCGCTAGCCAAGTCATAATCGCCTCAAGAAATAACCAAATTTGAGGCGATTAGCCCAATTATTCGCCTCAAAAAACAGCAAAATCTGAGCCGATTAGCTAATTTATTCGGCTCAAAACTCCCTAAATCCTCGGTATCGCCGCCAACAATTCCTTAGTATAGTCATTCTCTGGTTTCTCGAAAATATCATAGACAGAAGCAGACTCCACTATGCGCCCGCGCTGCATCACCACCACTCTATCTGCGATTTCAGCAACTACGCCAAGATCATGAGTGATGAACAATATCGTTTTGTTCAAGGATTTAAGCAAGCGTAGTATCACTGCTTGCACCGTTACATCAAGAGCAGTAGTCGGCTCATCAGCTATCAAGAGATCAGGATTATTAATAATAGCCATCGCTATCATCACGCGCTGGCGCATACCACCAGAGAGTTCATGCGGGTAAGCATCATGGCAGCGCTCTGGGTCAGCTATGCCCACCGATTCAAGAGCCGCAACAACTCGCACTCGCGAGTAACCGCCAGCATCATGCACTTCTATTGCTTCACGCAATTGTGCACCAATAGCATAGACGGGGTTAAGACTGCTAAGAGGATCTTGCGGAATATAGGCGATGCGCTTGCCGCGGTATTTGCGCAGATTAGAACTGGGGATGCCACTAGCGATAATTTTCTCTTCAGTCACAGCACGGGGATCCTTTCGCACTTCGTGCTCAGGATGACGAGTCGCAATGACCACATCCCCACCCAGCTTCGCCGTCACCGGCTGCAAACCCATAATACTTAGAGCGGTTAAAGACTTACCGCTACCACTCTCCCCGACTAGCGCTAGCACCTCACCTTCAGCAATAGAGAAGGTGACATCATAGAGAGCCTGAAAGCCAGTCTCAGGAAACACCAGATTAAGATTGCTCAGCTTAAGCATTAATAAATATATGGCTCTTGCCAACTGCGGCGAAAACCAACATAATATAGTATATATGCTTTGAGCACTTTATCCAAGTGCTGCAGCTCTAGGAGCCAAGCATCCGACTCGAGGACAAATCAATTTTTGCTATGAACCAAGTAAGCAAACCAGACACAAGTATAAGATTGCGCCTAGCTGCCCTTGGCGGTCTCGCTGAGATAGGCCGTAATATGTGGCTTTATGTAGCAAGCGAGCAAACACATGCCATCCCAACAGAAGATGAGCCCAAACCCAAAGAAGACAGAAACGCAGAATATTTATTAGTAGATGCCGGTAATAGCTATCCAGGTCACGATGCCCCAGGCGTTGACTACATAGTTCCAGATTGTAAATTCTTAGAAAAAAAACAATCACAAATTCAAGCCTTAGTACTTACCAGCGTTCACGAAGCTCACTCTGGTGGTGCGCATCACATGATCAAGAAGTTTAATATTAAGCGCGTGATCGGCTCCAGACTAACTCTTGAACAAGTGAAGCCGCGCGTCGACAATGCTGATACCATTAGCTGGGAGTATTTCACTGGTCGCCAACCTATTAGTGCTGGCAACTTCACTATCACACCATTTCACATTACCAGCTCTTCGCTTGAGACTTATGCCATTGCCGTGCAAGCTGGCTCTAACACCGTGTTCTACAGCGGTAGCTATAAGATAGATCAGACCCGTCTTGATAACAACAAAACCGATATGGCTGGAATATTCGCGTTTAGTGCGACTGATTTGCCACCTGATAGTCAAGAGCCTGGTCCTATAGATTTATATCTAGGCTGCTCAGCTGGAGTTGAGACCGATGGTTATACCAGTTCCGAGCTTGAAGTTTATCAGCGCTGCAAATCCATCTTCAAGACCGAAGACACAAGAGTAATTATTAATACCTACAGTTCTAACAGCGTACGCCTATTGCTACTACTGCAAGCCGCACAAGAGACCAAACGCAAAGTTGCTTTCCACGGACAAGAAGTCAAGGAAGTCTACGAAGCAATCACTGCTGCCGGGCTTTATCAAGATACCAATAAGAATATTATTAGTATCAAAGACCTCAATAACTACCCAGACAAGGAGATGTTAATTATCACCAGTGCACCCGAGGGAAACGCATTGCGCGAACTGGAGATTATTGCTTACGGCAAAAGTCTAGAGATGGAGCTTAAAGCCGGTGACATGGTGGTCAACAGTGCTGATGCCCCTCCGGGTACCATTCGCATTATGGCGAATATTGCCGATCAGCTCTTCCTTAAGAAGGTGAGGCTTACTGGCGGCCGCGCGGCAGGGGTTCATTCTTCTACTCATGCTTACTGTGAAGAGATGAAATTCATGTTCAACCTTACTCGCTCACGTTACTTCAGTCCTGTTATTGGCGAGTCGCGTCAACTTGCAAGGCACGCCAAACTAGCCGTAGATACCGGTTACGATCCTGCCGCTATCGTCATGATAGAGAATGGTGATTTAATTGAAGTCTTCAATTCTGAAGTTAGGGTAGTAGGCAAACTTGAGACTGGAGAGATACTAGTAAACCACAAACAAGACTTTCATCTCGACGATAAGATTATCAAGGAGCGCGAGACTATTGCTCTTGAGGGTGTAGTGACTGTCAGCTTCAGCATCAACAAGAAGAAACGACTTGTTTCCGGACCAGTATTCACAGCTAGAGCTTGTACATTCTCCGCCAACAAAGAATGGAAAGTGTTTTGCCTGCTTAACACCCCAGAGATAGTTAATGCGATAGATAACTTAACTAAGAATAATGCCAAAGCAGACTTAGAAGAGTATCAGCGAGTAGTAAGGGAGCATATGAACAAGGTTATTAAACAGCAAATAGGCAAGAAGCCAGCTGTAGTAGTCTTCGCTAGTGAAGTTTGATGCAGGAATTATTAGAACGACTACTAAGACCTAACCAGCTAGTCTACGGTTTAACCAATTCAGCCAAAAGCTATTTACTCGCTCGCCTACTTGAAGAATCTGATCAAGCGATAATTTTCGTAGCAGCTAATCACCACGAAGCACAAATTTACGCTCGCGAGATCATGAATCTCACTCAGCTTAAACCTGTAACTAATTTTTTATGCCAAGAAGTCTCACCTTACGATCAGATTAATTCTGATATAGATACAGTGAGTAGGGACTACGAGATATTCAAACTCTGGCAAGAGAACAAACCCTCCTTAATAGTGGTTCCCTTCAAGGCTTTCGCCCAGCTCTACATCGCCAAAGAAACCCTCAACTCGAGATCACTTAAACTGCATAAGGGCTTAGAGATAGATCCTATTAAACTCGCAGAGTCGTTAATTAAGCTTGGCTACTACAAGGAGTCTATCGTAGAAACCAGAGCGCAATTCAGCATCAGAGGTGATATCGCTGATATTTATCCACTAAGCGGCGAACCGATTAGGTTAGAGTTTTTCGGTGACACTATTGAGAGTCTCAGGACCTTCTCTATTTCTACTCAACGATCAATTAAGACTTTAGAAGAATCAATCATCCAACCACGCTACTCAGTAGAACGCAATAGCAATGACGGCTTAGAAGATAGAATAAGGACAATAGTTAGGGACTACTCATCCAAGCTCAGTGCTGAAGCACGCGAATCGCTTGAACTACTCTTGCAATCGGACATTGAAAATGCCGCGGATAATTTATACTGGGAAGGCGTCGAATATTTCAAACCCCTGCTAGGGACTGCAACGGATACGCTATTTGATTATTTGCCGGCTCAGTGTCAGATTATTTTTGATGAGTGGCAAGACTTACTTAACGCTGGGATAAGATGGGAGGATAATATATTATCCCAATACAAGGATAATATTGCAGCCGGCAAGGTAGTGCCGATATCACAGATCAGTCCTGAGCGCGAAACCAAACTACACCTGCCTTTCAACCAAATCACTGATCGGTTTAAGGGGTTCAATCAGCGCCTGTATCTCCAAACCTTAGCCGAGGAAGGTAGCACAGGTGCTACAGAGATAGTCTCATATCCAGCTGAGCGTTTCGCCAGCAAAGTAGAAGATTTTATCGAGTATATTCGCAAGCACATTAGAGAAGGCATGCGCATTATGATATTTAGCGAGCAGCCACAGCGAGTCTTAGGCATCCTCAAGGAATGGGATATAAATGCTATCTATAAGAATAATGTTTTTGAGAGTGAAGAATCAAGAACAGAGAAATATCCCGTTTGGGTACTAAGAGATGGCACCGAAGAGGGTTTCAAGCTTCCTGATCATAATCTATTGGTGCTTACTGATAGAGAGTTATTCGGGCGTAGCCGCCAAGCAGTAGCACGGCAAAAACGCAGCCAGACAGAATCTAAGCGCCAAGACATCTACACCAGTATCGCTGAGCTTAAATCTGGCGACTATGTAGTTCACTATAAGCATGGTATCGGGATTTATCGCGGCACTGAGTTTGTCGAGTTCGACAGAGGTGCACTAAGACAAGAATATCTAGCCATAGAATACGCTGGCGAGGCTCGTGTACTAATACCAGTAGATCAAGTGCATCTCTTATCACGCTTCAACACTAGCGAAGATAGTAAACCGCGCTTATCCAAGCTTGGCGGCACCGAGTGGGAACGCACTAAGAAAAAAGTCAAGAAGTCTGTGCGTAAAATCGCACAAGATCTTATTAATCTATACGCCGCTAGAGCCAAACAATCTGGTTACACCTACCCGCCCGATACTCCTTGGCAAATAGAAATGGAAGATGCCTTCCCTTATACTGAAACTAGCGATCAACTTAAAGCCATCAACGAGGTTAAGACAGACATGGAGACTGCAAAATTAATGGACAGGCTGATTTGCGGAGATGCCGGCTTCGGCAAGACTGAAGTCATACTTAGATCTGTATTCAAAGCTATTATGGATGGTAAGCAAGCAGCCATCCTCGTGCCTACCACCGTATTAGCACAGCAGCATTTCAATGTGTTTAGAGACAGATACGCTCCTTATCCAATTAAGATCGGATTGCTCTGCAGATTTAGAACCGCCAAAGAACAAAAAGAAATAGTAGACAGGCTTAAAATTGGCGAATGCGATCTAGTGATAGGCACGCATAGGTTATTACAAAAAGATATTCAATTCTCTAATCTTGGCTTGCTTGTAATAGATGAGGAGCAACGCTTCGGTGTCGCACATAAGGAGAAGCTCAAATCCATGCGCCAAGACCTCGACATCATCTCGATGTCAGCTACACCTATACCGCGCACCCTGCATATGTCTATCGCTGGAATCAAAGACATTAGTCTAATCTCAACAGCACCTATCAACAGGATGCCTGTTAAGACTTATGTTGGCGAATACAAGAACTCTCTAATACGCACTGCTATTTTGCACGAGCTTGAACGTGGCGGGCAAGTGTTTTTCGTGCATAATCGCATCGAGAGTATAGATTCGATGGCAACTATTATCCAAGAGCTAGTACCCGAAGCCAGTGTACGCATAGCTCATGGCAAGATGGCCGAAGGCGAACTTGAAGATGTCATGTTCTCTTTTGTGAATCATGAGTTCGATATTATAGTTTGCACCACTATTATCGAGACTGGACTTGATATCCCTAACGCTAATACCATTATCATTAATGATGCGAATGCTTTTGGGCTCTCTCAACTCTATCAACTAAGAGGCAGAGTAGGCAGATCTGATGTACAAGCTTATGCTTACTTGATGTACAAGCCTGATGCAGATCTCTCTGACACTGCACGTCATAGACTTAAAGCTATTCGTGAACTAACTAATCTTGGTGCTGGCTATCAAGTGGCGATGCGTGATATGGAGATACGCGGGGTTGGCAATGTCTTCGGTGCTGAGCAGCACGGGCATATGCTATCCGTCGGCTTCGATCTCTATTGCAAGATACTCTCTGATAC
>JAYVUR010000275.1:0-2626 GCA_043787715.1 Candidatus Melainabacteria bacterium | reverse complement strand
GCCATCATACCTGTATGACAAAGTTAAGGTCGTAAATCCCGCAATTATAACAAAATCCCAAAAATGTACAGCAACTTCTTCTTGAAAATGGATATTATCCGAATGATTAATAGATAAACTTGGCTCGGTGCTAAGATTTTAGTCATACCTAATTATGTCTCCCACTACAGAAAGCCCTAGTAATAAGAAAGTTCTCAATATGGACGAAAACGTATGTAAAGCTCACCTAGGTGGCAAAATCGAGATCGCACTTAAACAAGAAGTGCGCGATATGGATGATCTTGCGGTGGTTTATACGCCGGGAGTGGCGCAGGTTTGTCTCCAGATCGCAGAGAAGCCCGAGACCGACCACTTCCTTACTATTAAACGCAACACAGTTGCTGTGATTACTGATGGAACTGCGGTGCTTGGACTTGGTGATATTGGTCCTAGTGCGGCGATGCCAGTGATGGAAGGTAAGGCGATGCTATTTAAACAGCTGGCTGGAGTGGATGCATTCCCGATTGCAATTGATCCGAAGAACAAAAGTGTAGATGAGCTTGTCGAGTGTATTCGCATGATTAGTGCTGGCTTCGGTGGTATTAATCTTGAGGATATTTCAGCGCCACGTTGTTTTGATATAGAAACTAAATTGCAGAGTCGCATTGATATCCCTGTCTTTCATGATGACCAACATGGTACTGCTGTTGTGACTACTGCTGCTCTCTTGAATGCAATGAAGCTTCACGACAAGCGTATAGAAGATATTAAGGTAGTAGTGAGCGGCGTTGGAGCTGCTGGTGTGGCTTGCACTAAGATGCTGATCGCTGCTGGCGTGCGCAATGTTATTGGCTGCGATAGAGCCGGTGCGATTTATGCTGGTCGTCCAGCCAATATGAACGCGAGTAAGGAAGAATATGCGGCTTATACTAACCCTACTAAAGAACGCGGTTCACTTTCTGAAGTATTGCGCGGTGCAGATTTATTCTTGGGACTTTCTGGTCCTAATCTTATTGGTGAAGATGAACTTAAATCTATGGCGAGCAATTCTATGGTATTCGCGATGTCTAATCCGACACCTGAAGTTAAACCAGAGCTTGCGTTTAAATACTGTAAGATAGTAGCCACCGGTAGGTCAGATTATCCGAATCAGATTAACAACGTACTCTGCTTCCCGGGTTTCTTCCGCGGGCTGCTTGATGCTTACGCGTTCACTGTTACTGAGAATATGAAAATGGCAGCAGCTAGAGCCATAGCTGATTGCGTAACCGATGCAGAATTAGCAGTAGATTTTATAGTTCCTAGCGCCTTTAACCCTGCGGTGGCGCCAGCAGTGGCGGCGGCAGTTAAGCAAGCAGCTATTGACGATAAGGTTTGCAAGGATATACGAGACCCAGAGCTAAAACAGTACTTTAACCACTAGTTAACCAAAGCACAATACAATAGCAAAATCGACACCGACGTGTCGATTTTGCGCTGCAAGCCACGAGTGCATAATGTTCGTTTAGACTAATATATATGGCCGGAGATGAAGACAGCGGCGACAAACAATTCGACGCCACCCAACATAAACTAAAAGAAGCCAAGAAAAAAGGCAACGTCTTTAAATCTAAAGACCTAACTCAGCTCGTGGTGATGATCTTGGGTTTTACTCTCTTGTTTACTTTTGGTAGGCAGGTCTATCAATTACTTTATGAGCTTTGTCTTTTGATGTGGGGTAATATCGCCAACTTCGATAAGCTCAGCCCCGGCTTCGTTGCCTATCATACCTGGCGTACTATATTGCTGATTATCGCGCCGACCATGATTTCACTAGCAGCAATTGCAATTGTCATAGAGGTTCTTCAATTAGGTGGAGTGATGTTTACTACTGAGCCGCTGCAATTTAAGCTTGAGAAGCTAGATCCAATGAAGGGTCTGAAGAATATGTTCAGCGTCAAGTCATTATTCGAGGTGGCTAAGGGTATTATCAAGGTTCTTGCGGTAGGTTATATCGCATGGAAAGTAGTCGCAGACCATATGCCAGAGCTGCTTGGTAATATTCAAGCAGCCAATAAACTTGCTGGTTTCGTTGCTGTCTCTGCTATATTCTGGGAGTTTTTCTGGAAGTCTAGCTTGCTACTCTTCGCGGTTGCGATTATCGATTTCTTGTTTCAGCGCTGGAAATATATGAAAGATCAGCGCATGAGTTTTAAAGAACTCAAAGATGAATACAAGAATACCGAGGGCGACCCATTAATTAAATCCAAGCGCCGCCAGAAGCAACGCGAAATCGCTCAAGGTGGTGGCGGTGGTGGTATGGCTAAGGTGCCAGAAGCCGATTTCGTAGTTAAGAACCCAGAGCATATCGCGATGGCAGTGAAGTACGACGAGAATATGGATAAAGCGCCTAAAGTCTTAGCTAAGGGCTCAGAGCTGCTTGCTGAGCAGATTATAGCTATTGCTGAAGCGCATAATATTCCTGTTGTCGAAAACATACCACTCGCTCGTGCGCTATTTAGGCTAGTGCGGGTCAATCAAGAAATACCAGCAGAATTGTATAAGTCGGTCGCGGAAGTTCTATTGTTCGTTTATAAGACTCAGGGTAAGCAGTTCTCGTAATTTACATTGGTGCCTATAATTGTCATCCTGAGCGAAGCGAAGGATC
>JAYVUR010000274.1:0-7987 GCA_043787715.1 Candidatus Melainabacteria bacterium | reverse complement strand
GATGGCTGGAGAGCAATCGGTAGGCTCTATTGATGCCATGATTGAGATAGAAGTTAAAGCTTTGTTGAATGATATTACGGTTTAGTGAGCTAATTTGCTAATATAGATATCTATGGCGAATTATTACACTAAAGACACTCATGAATTACTTAGCGAATTAACAGACAATTCTGGTAATGTTTACTCACTTACTAAGGATATAGCTGGCGTTGCTAAGCGTATCAAGTTCGACACTCGCGAAGAGATTGATCCTCCTACTCCTGTGTTTGAAGCTGTTAAGGTTATTTACGAAACTCGTATAAACGATTAATAATCATCATGTCACTTAAAGGCAAGCAAATTATCCTTGGTATTACAGGCGGTATTGCTGCATATAAATCTGTTGATTTAGCTTCTCAGTTAACTAAACTTGGAGCTAGTGTTCATGCTGTGCTTACTGATAATGCTAGTAATTTCGTTGCGCCTTTAAGTCTTGAAGTGATGACGGCTAATAAGGTGCATCAGAAGCAGTATGCTGGCAATCTTGGTCATATAGATCATATTCAACTTGCTGATAAGGCTGATTTAGTTCTTATTGCTCCAGCTACCGCTAATACTATTGCGAAGCTTGCTAGCGGTGTTACTGATAATTTATTGCTTGATTTATGTTTAGTCACGCGCGCGCCGATTATGATCGCACCGGCGATGAATACTAAGATGTGGCAGCATCCTACAGTATTGAAGAATGTTGAATACCTCAAGTCTATTGGCTATGAGTTTATAGATCCAGATTACGGACTGCTTGCCTGCAAGCATATAGGTGAAGGTAGGCTTGCTGAGCAGGATAGACTGGTAGAAGCTGTTCTTTCTAAGTTCGCTTCTGATGGAATGCTTAGTGGCAAGCGTGTGCTTATTAGTCTTGGTGGTACTCGCGAAGCTATAGACCCGGTTAGGTTCATAGGCAATCACAGTTCTGGTCTGATGGGTATGGCGCTAGCGCGTGCGGCGCTTAGTCAGTCTGCTGAATTAACACTGATTACTAGTGTGCCTCTTGATGATGAATTGTTAGCTAAGTGCCGGGTGATAGAAGTGGAGAGCGCAGCAGAGATGTATACTGCTTGCCAGCGCGAGTGGGCAGGGCATGATATTGGGATTATGGCTGCTGCTGTTGCTGATTATAGACCGAGGCTAGCTAGTTCTTCTAAGCTTAAAAAATCTTCTTCACTGGCTCTGGAATTGGAAGCGACAGTAGATATTGCTGCTGAACTTGGTGCTCTCAAGAGAGCTGATCAGGTCTTGGTTGGTTTTGCACTTGAGACTGAAGATTTAATTGAGAATGCCAAGAAGAAACTTGCTGCTAAAAATCTGGATTTAGTAATCGCTAACCCTGTTGAAACCTTAGGTGCTGAAACTGCTTCGGTGACTATGATTGACAAGAATTTAAGGATAATAAACGTCACGGATAACAAGGATAATATTGCAATAGAGATTCTTCGCTTCGCTCAGAATGACGCAAGTGCTTGATTTTGCAGAACGCATAATTGTTTAATCCCTTCACGCGCAACAGCAAACATTTGCTCGAACTCTTCAACACTAAATGGACCATCTTCAGCTGTGCCTTGTATCTCTATGATACGTCCATCAGCAGTAAGTATGAAGTTCGAATCTGCTTGTGCGGTACTATCTTCACTGTAATCTAAGTCTAGTAATACTGTGCCATCTTTGATACCGACAGAGATAGCGGCTACTTGGTTGAGTATAGGTAGAGCTTCTGTAAAAATATTACGAGTTTTCATGTTGGGTTTGATATCGCTTTTGCGTATGACTTTGTTTTTGTCTGACTCGACGATTACAAAATCATCAGCTAATGCTCTAAGGCAGTCATAGACCGCTATATAGGCACCGCTAATACTGGCAGTGCGAGTGCCGCCATCGGCTTGAATAACATCACAGTCTATATTAATAGTAACCTCAGGTAATTTTTTGAGATCTACCATTGCTCTTAAGGATCTACCGATTAGTCTTTGAATTTCTGCTGACCTACCTGACGTGCCATTGCGATCACGCTTAATGCGATCTTGTGATGATCCCGGTAGCATAGAATATTCAGCTGTCACCCAGCCATGTCCTTGCCCGCGCATCCATGGTGGTACATTGGTATCCACCTTTGCGGTGACTATTACTCTGGTGTCACCACAGCTAACTAATACTGAGCCTTCTGCGGTCTTAATAAAACCACGCTCGAATTGATAGTCTCTAAGCTCTGTTGCACTGCGATTGGAAGATCTGGTGATTGTTGTAGGCATGGTTAATATTATAAGTGATGCATTAGATAGATGTACTATGCGCTAAGCAGATGCTTAATAAATTGTAGGAGCAATCAGCAGGCGCGCCCCCAGCCCCGAGCGAGGCCCTCCGCAGCGAGTGGGCTGGGATGGCAGCCTGCCGACATTTATACCTAACGCATACTGCATTAGGTATAGGCAATGCATCTTGGGATTTTTAGATTAAATGCCCCGCTCAATGCGCAAGACATCAGACATATTATTAATCAAGGTATGTATCTTCTTGAGCTGCTGCACCCCAGAGACATGCATGGTAGTTTGCAAGAGTGCAGTAGTGTCAGTTGGTCTATCTTTGATTTTGAAATCTTGCACATTTACACCTTCATTAGCGATGAGTGTGAGTATGTCTTTAACGATGCCGACTCTATCCACTACTTCTATGCAAATACTAGCTGGATATGTTTTGCGACTCTTATCGCGCCAGTTCACTTCCATAATTCTGCCAGCTTCTACTTGCTTAAGATTCTGGCAGTCAGAGCGGTGTATGGTTATGCCCTTGCCTTTAGAGACTATGCCCATTACATGTTCACCCGGTATTGGTGAGCAGCATTTGGCGACGTGATAGAGCAGTCCATCGAGATCTGGGATTCCGTTATCACCCTCTTCTTCGCTGCTGGTTTTGCGTGGTTTGAGTTTAGTAGGATCGAATTTTTGGCTAGTCTCTTCTTTGATTTCGTATTTAGTGCCGCGTAGCCTGCCCTTGACTTGAGCGATAGTATTGTCACCTGAGCCAAGTCCAGCAAGTAAGTCTTCAGCAGTCTTGTAATTAAGTTTCTGTGCGGCTTCCAAGAACTCTTTGGAGTGCAGGAACTGTTCATGCCCTTCTTTGCCGAATTCTGTTTCAAGCAGTTGATTGCCCATTTCGATATGGCGCTCGCGGTTTTGTCTTTTGAACCAAGCCTTGATTTTGTGTTTGGCTTGGTTGGTTTTGACGAAGTTTAACCAAGTGAGATTAGGGTGAGCATTCTTATTGGTGATGATATCGACGATATCGCCGTTCTTAAGCTGATAGCTTAGTGGCACTATCTTGTCGTTAATAACAGCACCGGAGCAGTTGTCTCCCACCTTGGTGTGTATCTTAAAAGCAAAATCTACAGGCGTAGAACCCGCTGGTAGTGGCACTACGTCACCTTTTGGAGTAAGTGCATATACTTCTTGACTGAAAATATCTTCGCGTACTGTATTGAAATACTCCTGCGCGTCATCGAGATCTGTATTCCAAGAGATTAATTGGCGTATCCAAGCCAGTTGCTCTATATCTTCTTTTTGTGCGTCTTCAGAAGCACCTGCTTCTTTATAATGCCAGTGTGCCGCGATACCGTTCTCGGCTACTTCGTGCATTTTATGACTGCGTATTTGAATTTCTATAGGTTTCTTGGTCCAAGGAATAATGACAGAAGTATGCAAAGACTGGTACATATTGCTTTTCGGCATAGCAATATAGTCTTTGAAGCGACCGGGTATAGGACGAAATATATCGTGCACAACTCCAAGTGCGGCATAACATTCGCGAACACTGTTTACTAATATTCTAATACCCAGCAAGTCATAGAGTGGTGCCTCATCTTCACTAGTTATTGCCACTTTGCTGTTTTTTTGTTTTTTGAGTTTACGGTAGATACTGTAGAAGTGTTTAGCTCTACCTTGTATTTCAGCAGGAATATGATTGCGATCAAGAGTCTCTATAATCGTTGTCTTCAAGCTCTCTAATTGGCTTTCACGCTCGTCTTTTTTGCTGGCCACTAGTTCTTTGATACGCTTAAACTCATCTTCTTCTAAATGTTTGAGACAGAGATCTTCAAGCTCAGATTTGATAGCATTAAGACCAAATCTATTAGCTAACGGTGCGAAAATATCAAGAGTTTCTTGAGCGATACGTTTACGCTTCTCTACTTCGAGGTATTGCAGAGTTTGCATATTGTTCAAGCGATCAGCTACTTTTACCAGGACTACGCGCATGTCTTTAGCAATAGCCATAAGCATTTTGCGAAAGTTATTAGCTTGCTCTTCTTCACTGGACTTGAAGTTTAATTTACCTAGCTTGGTCACGCCATCGACAAGTTCGGCAATGACTTTACCGAACTTATCTTCTAATTCTTCATTGCTAGTCTTGGTATCTTCTAAAAGATCATGCATCAAAGCCGCACAAACGGTAGCGTCGTCACATTGCAACTGGATAAGAGTAAGAGCTACATCGACTGGGTGTACTATATAAGGTTCACCACTTTGACGTTTTTGTTTAATATGTTTCTCGAAGGCAAACCTATAAGCAGTCTTGATTAGCTCTACAGATTCTTCACTGCGTTCTTGCTTTTCAAGAGCATTAACTAGCTTTAATTCAAGTTCTTCTTTGGTTTGTTCTAGCTCTACGGCCATCGTTTAGGGTATATCGTATATTAACATATCGCCCCCTGCTTAGAGGCGCATTATACTAAGATCATGCCCGCAAAACTTATCAGCTTACTATTACAAGCAATAGAAATATATGGTTATCTGCTTATTATTTGGGTGATTGGTTCTTGGTTCCCACAATTACAGGGAACTAAGTTTTATCGTTGGGTAGAGTCTGTTGTTTATCCTTATACAAGAATGTTCAGGGCGATAATCCCGCCTATTGGTGGTTTTGATTTCTCTGTGATACTTGCTTTTTTAGTGCTTGAGTTATTTAAGAATTTAGTTGTTAGTTTTAGTTTACCGATGATCTAATGTTTTCTTATTTATCTACTTTAATAACACTATCTTTTGTTATGGCTTTTGCATTAGGCAGACCGTGGATAGAGTTTCTGGTCCGCTCCAAATCATTACAGAGTTTTAGGGAGCTGGGTCCTAAATCACATATTGAGACCAAGAAAAACACGCCTACCATGGGTGGTTGGATATTTTTGTTACCTTTTTTTGCTTTAAGTCTGATACTTTATTTTTTTACTGCGCAGAATGAGATTGTTATTCTATTCTGTGCGACATTATTCGCTGCGGTGATTGGTGCGTTTGATGATGGTTTGAAGATTTGGCAGTCTAGTTATAAAGGCATAGACTCCAAAGTCAAGCTGCTACTGCAATTCATCGCAAGCATTACTGTCGCTTATTTCGCTGCGCGTAATTTTGGTATAGAGCATTTGAGTCTTGAGTTTGTGTTTACTGCACTCTGGGCTTTTCTTGTGATAGCTGGGAGTACTAACGCGATTAATCTTACTGATGGACTCGACGGACTTGCTACGACCATTAGTGTAATTGCACTTATTGCTTTTGCATTTTTTCTTTTTGATTACACCGGTTCTGGACTTGAGGGTGCGGTGTATTTTGCGCTTTGCGCCATTCTTGTTGCCGCCTTGCTAGGCTTCTTAGTTTATAACCGTAAGCCAGCTCAGGTCTTCATGGGTGATACAGGTAGTCTTGCGCTTGGTATGTTTTTCGGTACTATGGCTTACTTGGCTAAGGCGGAGTGGTACCTCTTCGTATTTTTATTGCTGCCAATTATTGAAGCTCTATCTGTGATAATTCAAGTAGCTTCAGCTAAACTGTCGCGTAAGTTTCTTGGGCGCGATCTTAGGGTATTTAAGATGGCACCTTTGCATCATCATTTTGAGCTCTGTGGTATGTCAGAGAATATGGTGGTTATTAGTTTTGCAGTGTTTCAACTCTTAGTTGCCGCAGTTTATCTTACTCTGTATTTCAGCCAGCATTAATGGCTTGTCATCCTATACGCAGCAATGACATAATTACCTCTATGCGTAGATTATTAATAGCTTTATTAGTTCTGGTTAATTGCAATATCGTTATGGCTCATGGTAATTCACCGGAGACAGAAGTTCAGTTCGTGAGCCTACGTACTGTTAGTGGTACGGTGATACTCACGGCGAAGGATAAAAACTTCCCAAGTACTTTGACTAGTCTATATAGAGGTAGAGATAAAGGGGTCAACGCCACCCCAGCAGGGAAGGCAATTAAAGTATCAGGTTCATATGATGGAACTTCTACTGTGACTGTTGATGAGAAAGGTGAACATGATGCTAGCTATAGGTTTATGCTGCCTGTAATTCAGAGTGTGATAGAGAGTATTACTAATGCTTCTGATAAAGATGAAGATGGCAGTGGTAGTGTGCGTGCGATATTTGATGGCATCGTAACAAGTTCATCAAGTGCTGATAGTGTTGTTGGTAATACTTCGACAGATCTGCATGTTGTTCGTGATCTCTCTGTCGGCAAGATTACGGCAGTGCGTAATGGTAATAAAGCCATAGTGAGAGGAAGTTTCCTTAAGACCGGGACGGCGGCGAAAGGCAGATTTAAATTGATCTTTACGCCATAATTTGTATTCGATACTAATAATATTAAGTCTTTATTTCTTTGCAGCTGCAGGCGGCATTAGCACTGTGTTTGGGCATTTAGGCTTAGCTCTATTATCACTCTACGGACTTTATTATAGTTCTCGATATGCTTTATTTTGGTTTTTGCTCTTGCTTGTACCACTAGCTACTGAACTAAGATTTAGTCTTGAATACTATCTCTGGGCTGCTGGATTGGTTGGGCTTGCGCTTAGCCCTAAGTGGTTACAAGTCTCGCAGCGTAAACGCGAAATTACTCTTGCTCTAGCTTTTATAATTTTTGCTATTGCAGATTTTACTAAGATCACTTTTTCTGAGCGCGGCTCGCTGATGATATGGCTGCCGGTTTGGCTTGCGACTATCAGCACCTTGCGCTCTATTTATGTGGAGCCTTTTGCGGCGGCGGCGATGTTCATCTCGAATAAGAAAGCTGCCCTCTTAGCTTATTTAGTGCATCTTGCTCAATTGATTGTTTTGAAGTCGCGTAAATTAGTTTTGCTACTTCTGCCATTGGTAATAGCTCTTGGCTACTGGATTAGCCAGCACCCTAAGTTCTTAAATAATTTTTTGAATAAATCGATACTGTCGCGTTTGCATATTTGGCAGTCGGTATTCGCTGGATTTCTAGATAGACCATTATTGGGTCATGGCTTTGGGACTTTTGCTATAGATTTCCCGCCCTATAGACAGCATGCTGATGTGCTGGGCGGACATATGGCTGAGCATGTGGCGCACGGACACAATGTAGCGCTGCATATGATGTTTGAGCAGGGCTTAGTGGGGTTAGCTCTATATTTATTGCTTGTATATTTTATTTGGCGTAATTGCCGGCAAGCGTTACTGCCGTTCTTGGTTATTAGTATTTGTGATGGGTCGCTGGTGAGTTCTAATCAGTATTTGCTGGCAGCATTGATACTTAGTCCTAGTATGGGGATCGCTACGGCGACGCAGCCTGCAGTGAGCGAAGCGAATCTGTCGCCTCGCGATGACATGGCGGCGGCATTGCGAGCGCAGCGAAGCAATCTATTAGTGGCAGCATGGGGATCCTTCGCTTCGCTCAGGATGACGGCGGCTGCGCTCAGAATGACTGTGCTAGTCATCGCCACTATCTTCCAGACTCTCAGTGTTACTGCACATTACTATTATGATCGCGGTAACTATAGTCAAGCGATACAACTAGATCCCTATCATTCTCTTTATCGTTTTATGCGCGGTGCCTCGAATTTACATTTGCAGGCAGCTATTAGTGAGCAAGATCTTAAGCGTGCTGTAGAACTTAGTCCTCATGTATCCTACTTCTATGGTTTTCTTGCTGCGGCGCATCTTGCCAATGTGGCG
>JAYVUR010000273.1:0-2828 GCA_043787715.1 Candidatus Melainabacteria bacterium | reverse complement strand
CGATAAACAAGCTGCTGTAAAAGTAGATTTGTTTGAAGTTGTAGATACTAAGCGCAAATATGTTAGCAGTCAGAGTCTAACCCTGGGTAGAGCGAGAGGAAGAGTAACTATGAATATGGAGCTTGGTCGTTTCGGCAAAAGCTCTAAAGACATAGAGCTTGATATCTATGATACGGAGAGGCGTCTGGTGAATACATACTCAGCCACGATCAAGGCTGAATTCCTCGGAGCCCAATCTTCTATAGCAAGCGTAGACCTTAATAGCAACCCTAAAGCTAATTGTACGGCTGGCGTTTTTGATGATTGCTATATAGAACATATACTTGACAGAATTTCTTTTGAAGCTAGAGCTCAACATCAAGTCTCAACTAGAGTGCTTAAGACTGCTACTGGTGAGTATGTAGTGACAGTGCCGGTGCCGCGTGATGGTTTCCAGTCACTGCGTGAAAGTAAATTTAAAGCAGCTGTGATAGGTACTAATGGTGGTGAAATCACTGGTGGTATTGATGAGGTGTTCACAGAGGTAACTTCGCCTATAGTTAATATCGGGGATAACACTGCTGATTATACTCAGCTTAAATATAATGATGGTAAAAAGCAATTAGATTTTTTTGCTAATGGTCAAACTACTTCTATTGCTAATCTTACTGATACTGGTAGATTCGGTATTGGTACGGTGGATCCCTTGGCATACCTTGACTTGAGAGGAGGTACTACTACTGTTCCTCAGGCAAGATTCAGACCCGGCTTGCTGACCAGTGCTCCGGTGAGTGGTGCTATAGAGTATGATGGTGGAGATTTTTATTTCACTACTGGTAATACGCGTAGATCGCTATCAAACTTGGCTAATAATTTTACTGGGACTATTAATGCTTCACAAATAACAGGGATTCTATCAGCGGCGCAATTGCCGATTAAAACGGTTTATACTGATACGGCGCAAATACTGACTAATAAAACTCTTATAGATACTGTCGTTAATGGTAATTTTATGGTCAAGAATGGCAGCACTCTTAAGATTACGAAGAATGCAGTTGCGGGTAAAGTGCTTACTGCTGATGGGACTGGTGTGGCGACTTGGCAGGCTCTGCCAGCGGCAATTGCACTTAATGGAACTGCTCTTGGTGTGATTGGTGATGGGCATCCGATATTTTTGAATGGAAGCACTATTACTGCTAACGGCAATCTTATTGTCACGGGTTTAATCAATGGTAATGGCGGTGGTTTAACTCATGTCAATGGCACAAGTATAGATGGTGCGGTGCCGCTTGCAACTCTTGCTCTTAATGCCACTACGGCTGGAACTGTAACCTCGCCAACTCAAGCTGCAATTACAGCCTTGCCTGCTCTGTTAACTGCTGGCACGGCAATAGGTACAGTTAGCTTCGCTAATGGAGTTAGCATAGCTGATGGTCTTGCGGTGACTGGTAATTCTAGTTTTGCTGGTCCGGTTACTCATAATGCAAATATAATTTTGGGTTCTAATTATTTATCTGGTGATGGTGGTAATGAAGGTGTATTTGTAGATGGTAGTGGTAGAGTCGGTATTGATGCTCTGCCTGCTTCATTTGCTAACGCTCAATTTGCAGTGAGGGGTGCTTCTAGTACTTTTGCTGAAGCAACTGGTAAAAGTGCTATTACTCTGCTACCTGGCACTACGCAGAACAAAATATATTCAGATTATTTCTCGGGTGGGGCAGAGCAAACTTTATCGTTGGGTGTATTCTCGCATCAGTCAGCTTTGAATATTGAAGCTGTGACTGGTAGGGTTGGTATCGGTATTGCAAGTCCAAGTCAGCAATTAGAAGTAGCAGGCAATGTAGCTGCAACTAGCTTCATAGGTAGCGGAGCTGGGCTCACCGGGATAACTGGGGCTAATATTAGTGACGGAACTATATTGGATGCTGATCTTGCTGCTGGAATTAATGCGGCAAAAATTACAACTGGTATTCTGCCGTTGGCTCAGTTGCCAACTAATATTCCTGCTTCAAGTATTGTCGGGATCGGCACAAATGTAACTGTGGTTAATAACAACACCACTATTCAAGGTACTACTACTTATGCACCAGGCTCGGGAGCTATGACTAATACGGCAGGTCTTGCTGTAACTCAAACCATAATGCGAGTTACCGGTGATGGTGTAAGTACGATCACAGATCTTAGCAGTGTAGATCCGCAGATAGCGGCTGGTACCGCTGATGGTCAACTATTGATCATTAAATGTACGGCATCTGTGGGTAAAAAAATCAAACTTTATGATGGTCGAGGATTAGATTTGGCGGGGACTTCATTTGTGACCTTAGATATAGGTGATACTTTGACCTTAATCTATGATGCAATAGATCACAAATGGGTGGAGGTGAGCAGATCGCTTAACTAAAATGAGTAGCAGATTACTAGCTCTAATAACCCTTATTGCCATAGCGTTTGGACTTATTAATCCTGCTTGTGCTACTTCTCTGGGCACAAACTCTGCTGGAGTTAGCATTGAATATTTTGATGGTAATGTAGGTGTTAATGAAGTAGATCCTAAAGATAGACTGGTAGTGGTCGGGACTATTAATGGTAGTACTATTAATGGTTCTGTTATCAATGGTGGAACCTTAGCAGCTGATGTGTTAAGGGTGCATGGTGGTACTACTGGTCAGGTTTTAACTCGTGATGCTGCTGGTAACGCTAGTTGGCAAGCGGCGTCAAGTACTGCTACTCTGAGTAGCCTCACTCTTACTGGACTTGATACTAGTCAGACTTCAGCTGTTACTGCTGCTGATAGTGCACTAGCGGCATTTGGTAAGTTGGTGAATAATGGTAACACTCAAGCAACTAGA
>JAYVUR010000272.1:0-3236 GCA_043787715.1 Candidatus Melainabacteria bacterium | reverse complement strand
ACGACGCTTCTGCCATCGACAAGGACAGCATCGAGTCTCGTAGAGCGGATCTTAAGTACTATGGTTTGAACTTCAAAGAACTGATCAACATCGAAGGTGTCAGTCCAGTAATGAAAAACACTATGCTTACTGCTGCTCTTATTCAAGCACTTGGTCTTGATACCGCAATGAGCCTTGATTTCTTGCACGAGAAATTCGCTAAGAAAGGCGAACAGACTGTAAGTATCAACCAACAAGTTTTCAATATTGGTGCAGCTTGGGCTTCTGAGCATGTTACTGATTTCAAAATCTCACTTAAAGGTGACGGCGTTAAACGCATGTTCATCACTGGTAACGACGCACTAGGCATGGGGCTTCTAGCCGGTGGACTCAAATTCTACGCAGCTTACCCAATGTCACCAGCGACTGGTGTTCTGCACTATCTTGCGAAGCAAGCCAAGAACCATAAGATAGTAGTGAAACAGTGTGAAGATGAGCTTGCTGTTATTAACTACGTGGTAGGTGCCGGTAATGCTGGTGCAAGATCAGCTTGTGCAACTGCTGGTGGTGGTTTCTGTCTTATGATCGAAGGTCTTGGTCTTGCTGCTATGGCTGAAGTGCCGGTGGTGGCTATCTCTGTTATGCGTGGTGGTCCTTCTACTGGTCTTCCGACCAAGCAAGAGCAAGCAGATCTTAATCTAGCTTTCGCATCTAATGGTGATTTTCCTAAATTCGTTATCGCGCCTAAAGATCCAGAGGATGCTTTTTATCAAGCAGCGCGCGCACTTAATATCGCTGAGAAATATCAGACTCCAGTAATTATGTTCTCAGATTTGTTCTTGTCTGAGCATTACCAGACTGTAGCCCCTTATGATTTCTCTAAGATATCTATCGAGCGCGGAAAGCTGCTCACTGAGTGGAAAGGACCAGAGAAGTATAAGCGTTATGCTTGGTCTGAAGATGGTATTTCTCCTCGCTTATTACCCGGCGCTCCCGGTCAAATGTACACAGTAGCGAGTGACGAGCATGATGAAGCTGGCATAGTGATTTCTGACGTGCTTGCTGGTTTAGCTGAATCACTTGTGACCCGCAACATGATGCACGCGCGTCGTATGTCCAAGGAAGTGACTATGGTGAAAGAAGATTCTAGGCTGCCTGAAGTTAGCGGCAGCGCTAAGGCTGAAATCACTCTACTTGGTTACGGTTCTACTTATGATGCTATTGCTGATGCGCTAAGACTACTTAAAGCAGAAGGCATTGAAGCTAACCAAATTCACTTCACTGATATTTATCCTCTTAACAAAACTAAAGTCGCTGAGATGCTTAAGTCTTGCAAGCGCATTGTTGCTGTTGAGAATAATATTAGTAATCAATTCTCTACCTATCTTCTATCTCAGACTGCTGTCGAGATCAAGGAGAGCGTACAGAGATACGATGGCGAGCCGTTTACAGGCGAGTATATCGTTGAAGCGTTGAAGAAACTTAAGACGCCGGCTCACGCATAGTCATCCTGAGCGTTATTCTCGTCATTCTGAGCGAAGCGAAGAATCCCCTAAAAGCAAACTAAACACCAAAGGAAACCCATGACACAACTAAAAGAAAGAACAGCATTAGACGCAAAAGATTTTAAAGGTGAAGTACACCCAGACTGGTGCCCGGGTTGCGGCGACTTCGGTGTGCTGAGTGTATTGCAGCGCACGCTAGCTGAGATGGGAATATATCCGCATGAAGCAGCGGTGATTTCTGGTATAGGCTGCTCATCTAATATATCTGGTTTTATTAATGCTTATGGTATGCACACCCTGCACGGCAGATCGCTGCCTGTAGCTCAAGGCTTCAAGCTTGCTAACCCTGCGATGAATGTTATTGCTTGCGGCGGTGATGGTGATGGTTTCGGTATTGGTTGCGGACACTTCGTGCACGCGCTGCGCCGTAACATAGATATGACTTATATAGTGATGGACAACTCTATCTACGGTCTTACTACTGGTCAAACCTCGCCTACAAGCGGATTCGGTATGAAAACCAAATCCACCCCATTCGGTAACCCTGAAGCGCCGTTGAATCCTATTGCTCTAGCTTTAGGTGCTGGTGCTAGCTTCGTTGCTCGTGGTTTCTCTGGTAATGTTAAACAATTAGTTGAGATTTACAAAGCAGCGATTCAGCATAAGGGTTTTGCTTTTATCGATACTTTTAGTCCTTGCGTTACTTTTAATAAAGTAAACACCGCGCAGTACTACAGAGATGGCGTTATCGACATCAATGCTGAAGGTCACAACACTAGTGATAAGCTTGCTGCTCTCACAAGAGCCCTGCAACCATTAGACAAGGGCATCGCTACTGGTATTTTTTATCAAGAGAATCGTCCTTGCTACGAAGAAGAAGATAGAGAAACGCTTGCTATTCCACCTGTGCAGCATAAGCTAGGCATTAGTGCAGATGAGGGTGCGAAGCTTTGTTTGGATTTTCAGTAATTAATTAGTAGGTTAGTCAAAATCAGAAATCCCAGGCAGGGTTAATTTGGACAGTTTATCTAGATGTTTTAGTGATGCAACTATTGAGTTTATAGTTTTATTTACCTTGGCTTCTGCTGCTGGTCTTAGCAGATGACTTGCTTCACGAAGATCTCCACCGCAAGCCATTTGTACAACAGTCTTATTTTGCCGGCAAACAACTTCATCTACGATTTCATTATATAGAGGGCGCTGATTTTTGATGAGATCTTTTAGTTCTATCTTATTGTCACGGCAAACTCTTATGATCATTTCCCAGAGTAAATAATCACTTCGAGATTCATCGAACAAGTATTGCTGAGGTAGAAGTTTACCGGGTATAAGATGAAATGCTAATTCTGTTACTAGTCCATGGACTTTAGTTCTTACTAACGGCTCAGCGGGGTTAGTTGTTATCCCTAAAGACTTATGCAGAGCATCCTGGTATCTTGTTCTCCTAGCCGTTATAGCCTCTAGAGTCTCACAACCGTTCCATGAAAACTTTCTATAATCTAAGCATCCACCATTTCTGATTCTGTTCTCATCGTGTCTGACAGCAGCACGCCTCATGCTAACAAGATGACCAACTTGAGACAGTGTTGTCTTAGCAGTTTGTTCAAAAATATTCATCATATAAGATAATAGCATAACTCTTGTGGGCGAGCGTCACCCGAATTCCGACTCGAAGTTAAATTTTTAGATTATACTCACTCATTAATTAGTAAGGTCGGGACTTAGTTTAGCAGGAATATCAGAGTTTGAGCA